>DASYQW010000160.1 GCA_036005065.1 Candidatus Methylomirabilota bacterium
GGCGCGCGATCTCGGCCGCCGCCTCGGCCGGGATCATCCCGAGCTCGGCCTGCGCCTCGGCCAGGGCGGTCTCGACGTCGTACCACTTCTGCACGCGGTTCCGGTCGGTGAAGATCGCCGCCATCTCGGGCGACGCACACCCCGCGCCGTAGACCTCGGAATCGACGATGTGGCTTCCCATGACGTCTCCTTGTGCCGGCCGAGGGGCGCAGGTCAGCGCTGCACCTCCGCTCACTCGAAGTACGGCAAGACCTGTTCCCCCAGGAGCCGGATGGACCGCAGCACGGCCGCCTGCTCCAGGCCCGGCCACTGCACCCGGAAGATCATCATCGTCGCCCCCAGCCGGTCACGATATCGCGCGATCTCGTCCCTGACCTCGGCCGGGTCGCCGACGATGAACCGGTCCCGGCTCAACTCTTCGATGCCGAGGCCGAACGTCTCGTTCTCCGGGTCGCGGTAGCCGAGCCCGACGCCCGCGATCAGACGTCCTCCGCAGATCACATCGAGGGTGGCGAGCTGCTCGGCGGCTTCCAGGGGGTGATACAGGGGCAGGACGAGGACGCCCGTTCCCAGCGTCAGCCCGTCCACCTCGGCGGCGACGCGAGCCAGCATCGGGACGGGCTGGAAGTAGGTGAACGGCGCCGAGAGATAATGCTGGCTGGCCCAGATCGAACTGAACCCGACCGACCGCGCCAGCGTCGCCTGCGCGAGGTGCTCGCGGAAGCGCGCGGCCTGCGCGTCCTGCGGGCGGTGCTGGACCGAGAGCGCCAGGCCGAACTTCACCCTGGGATCCGCGTCAGGCCGCCGATCCGCTCGGGCCCGGCTGCTCGACTCCCCCGAGGCGTCCCATCCGCCCTTCCGCGCGTGGCCATGGTAGCACGCCGGGGTGACGCGCAGTCAGCCCGCCGGGATCGGCCCGCTCTCCTGGATGTTCCGCTCCGAGCGGGCTTTGCCCGCGCAACCTCAGGAATCGGAGGGGGGCGCAGCCCCCCTCCGGGTTCAACTCAGAGGGTGATCAGCCCTCGGCGGGCGGCGAGGCTCACCGCCTCCGTCCGGCTCGCCGCCCCGAGTTTCCCGCAGATCGAGCCCACGTGGAACTTCGCCGTGTGCTCGCTGATGCCGAGGCGCTCGGCGATGCGCCGGTTGGACAGCCCCTGGGCCACGAGGTCGAGGACCTCGCGCTCGCGCGACGTGAGCGCCTCCGGAAGCCCGGCGAGACCGGCACCCGCTCCGCCGGGGGGCGACGCGAGCAGCCGCGCCGCCAGCGCAGCCGGCACGACGACGAGGCCCTGGGCCGCGGCCATCACCGCCGCGCGCAGCTCGGCCCCCGGCGCCTCGCGGGGGACGAGGGCCCAGCCGCGAAGCGGGAGCCCGCGCAGCGTCCCCGCCGGCCGCTCGTCGTCGGCGAGCGCGACGACGGCCCGCGTCCCGTCCTCGGCGATCGCGGCGGCGGCCGCCACCAGCAGTGCGCCGTCGCCGACCACGATGACCTCGGCGTCGGGCGGCGCGGCTTCCGGCGCCGGCCCGTCGCCCACCACCTCGAGTCCGGGCCCGTCGAGGAGGGCGCGGAGTCCGACGCGCAGGGCGGCGGTCGGGGCGGCGACGAAGACGCGGGTCATGGGGTCGATTCGAGCCAGGATCGGGCGACGGCGCTCGGGATGGCGACCGCGAGGTCGCCGCCGATCACCATCGCATTGAGCCCGACGACCTTGCCGCGCGCGTCGAGCAGGGGGCCGCCGGAGCTTCCGGGCGCGAGCCGGACGTCCGAGCGGATGCACGCGACCTCCCCGGCGCCGCCGGGGAGGTGGACAGGCCCGAGCCCGCTCACGATCCCGGCCGTCACCACCCAGGGCTGCCCCCACGGATGCCCGATCGCGAAGACCAGCTGGCCCACCCGCAGGCGCGTCGAGTCGCCGAGCGGCGCCGGGACTAGGTCGTCGGCGACCTCGAGGAGCGCGAGATCGAGCCGCTCGCTCGCGGCGAGAAGCCGGGCCGGACGGACGCGGCCGTCGACCGCGAGGACGCGCAGCGCGCGATCGGCGCCGGCGACCACGTGGTGGTTCGTGAGCACGGCATTGGGACGCCAGACCACGCCGCTGGCGCCTGCCGGCCCCCGGCCGTGGACGCGGACGATGCTCGGGTGCGCGCGCTCGACCAGCCCGGCGGGGAGACTCGCCCACCCGGCCACGACGTCCAGAGCGGCCTCCAGGACGACGCTCACGGCTCTGCCCTCCGACGAGCGGCGATCCCGCCCCCGGTCCGGCTCATGGTTGCCGCCCGCCGCGCTGGCCCACGATCGCCTCGAGTCGCGTCAAGACGCCCCCCCGAAGCACCTCGACCGGCACCGGGCGGCCCACGCGGTCCCCGACCAGGAGCGCCTGCAGATCCTCGGCGTCGGCCACCGGCCGGCCGTCGAGCGCGACCAGGATATCGCCCAGCAGGAGCCCTGCGTGCTCGGCCGGGCTCTCGGGCGCGACCTCCACGATCAAGAGCCCGGCTGCGTGCTCTCGGCCCGCGCGCTGGGCCGGAGGAATGCGGACAGGCTGGCTGCCGATCCCGAGCCAGCCACGCGTGACATAGCCCTGGCGGGCGAGCGTGTCGGCGAGACGCCAGGCGAGCGCGGCCGGCACGGCGAGCGCGACCCCGCCCACCAGCCCGGTCGTCAGCACCCCGAGCACGGCGCCGCGCGCGTCGACCAGCGCGCCGCCCGAAAAGCCCGGGTACGGGGTGGCATCGGTTCGGATGTACTGCTCGAGCATCCCGCCGCGGGTCCTCAGCGGCCCGCTCACCGCGCTCACGACCCCGATACTGGCCATCAGCCCGCGGTGGCCCGGCCGGCCGACGGCGAGGAGGAACTGTCCGACGCGGGCCGGAGTGGCGGCGAGGGCCGCCGGCTCGAGGCCGAGGCCGGGGACGCGGAGCACCGCGAGGTCGCTCGGGGGGTCCCGGCCGAGGAGCTGGGCCGGGAGCGGCGGGCCGTCGGCGGCTTCGACGTGAAGGTCGTCGTCGCGCTCGACGGCGTGCTCGGCGACGATCACGAGATGGGGCGCGTACACGACGCCGCTCGACGGCCGGCGCGGGCGGCCGTCCACCTGGACCACCGCTCGACCGATCTGCTCCACGGCGTCGGCGAACTGGTTCGAGAGCGTGCTCAGCGCGTGCGTGCTCTCGGCAACGTGGCTCATCGTGGCCTCCTCTCCTGAGAGCCACGATACGCCCGCGGTCAAGCGGGCGCATCCGCCGAACGGGTAGGGCCGGACCTCCCCGAACGGGTCGTGCGAGGGAGCCCTCTCCGCCGGTTCTCCCGGACTCCGCGCGCCGGTCGAGCCGCGGTGGGCCCGAAATGTCACGGTGAACCCGAATTCCGCTGGCGACGCGCACGCGGATGGTCTATGCTCGCGCCGAGGTCGGGAAGACTCAGTCGGAACGCGACCCATGAGCGTCGCCGTGGCCAACCGCGAGTGTCTCCGGCGCCTCCAGGAGGGGACGGCCGTGCTCGCGGACGTCCGCCTCGCGCGCGAGGTGATGCCGGGCCTCGGCGATCGCACGGCGCTCCACGCGGGACCGCCGGTCCCCTGGGAGCGGATGTGCGGCCCGATGCGCGGGGCGGTCATCGGCGCCTGCCTCTTCGAAGGGTGGGCGCACACTCCCGACGAGGCGGTGGCGCTGGCCGCGGAGGGGGGCCTCCGATTCGACTCCTGCCACCACCACCAGGCGGTGGGGCCCATGGCGGGGATCATCACCCC
This sequence comes from Candidatus Methylomirabilota bacterium, assembly GCA_036005065.1. Lineage (NCBI taxonomy): Bacteria > Methylomirabilota (SeqCode) > Candidatus Methylomirabilota bacterium. Next base: position 3,747 of record DASYQW010000160.1, read on the forward strand.
GTCGATGGCCGTGTTCGTGGTCCGGAACGAGCGGTTCGGGCGGGAGGCCTACGCCACCATCAACATGGGGCTGGGGAAGGTGCTCCGGATGGGCGCGTACGACGCCTCGGTGCTCGAGCGCCTCGGCTGGATGAACCGCGAGCTGGCGCCGATCCTGGCCGACGCCGTCCGGCGGGCGGGCGGGGTGGACGTCAAGGGGCTGATCGCCCAGGCTCTCGGGATGGGCGACGAGGCCCACAACCGCAACAAGGCCGCCACGTCGCTGCTCGCTCGCGTCCTGGCCCCCCAGGTGGCGATGGCGCGGTCGGGCGACGTCGAGCGCGCCCTGGCCTTCATGGGCGCGAGCGACTCCTTCTTCCTCAACCTCGCGATGGCCGCCTCCAAGGTCATGCTGGACGCGGCTCATGGCCTCCTCGGCTCGACGGTGGTGACGGCCATGGCGCGTAACGGCGTCGAGTTCGGCATCCGTGTGAGCGGCGCCGGGGACCGCTGGTTCACGGCGCCCGCGCCCAAGGTGACCGGCGTCTATTTCCCGGGCTACGGCCCCGACGACGCCTGCCTGGACATCGGCGACTCTGCCATCACCGAGACGGCGGGGCTGGGCGCGTTCGCGCTGGCCGCCGCCCCCGCCATCGTGCAGCTCATCGGCGGGTCCGCGCGGCTGGCGCTCGAGACCACCCAGCGGATGTACGAGATCACCCTCGCCGAGCACGAGACCTTCCGGATCCCCGCGCTCGACTTCCGGGGGACGCCCCTCGGCATCGACGTCCGCAAGGTCGTGACGACGGGCATCACCCCCGCCATCGACACCGGCATCGCCCACCGAGAGGCCGGCGTCGGCCAGATCGGGGCCGGGCTGACCGCGGCGCCGATGGAGTGCTTCGTCCAGGCCCTCGAAGCCTTCGCGTCCCGCTGACCAAGGAGGAGCACGATGGGGCGGCTCGACGGGAAGACGGCGCTGGTGACCGGGGGCAACACGGGAATCGGCCGCGCGATCGCGCTGGCGTTCGCCGAGGAAGGGGCGGACATCGCGGCCTTCTGGATCGAGCGGGAGCCCGACGCGCGAAGGCTCGTCGAGGCCATCCGGGCCCTCGGGCCCCGCGCCCTGGCCCTTCGCGTGGACGTGACGCGAGAGGACGAGGTCCGGGCGGGGGTCCAGAAGGTCCTGGAGGCGCTCGGGAAGATCGACGTGCTCGTCAACAACGCCGGGATCCAGAAGGCCCAGGCTCTCACCGAGACGACGGTCGAGGACTGGGACCGGATGATGGCCGTGCATCTCCGGGGGACCTTCCTCTGCTGCCGCGAGGTGGTGCCTCACATGCGGGAGCGCGGGAGCGGGCGGATCATCAACATGGCCTCCCAGCTCGCCTACACCGGGCGGGCCCGGTACTCGGCCTACTCGGCGGCCAAGGGCGGGATCCTGACGTTCACCCGGGCCCTCGCCCAGGAGGTCGCGCCGGCGATCCAGGTCAACGCGGTGGCGCCGGGCCTCGTGGACACGGGCTTCGACCCCCTGCCGGAGAGCCGGAAGCGCGAGATCGCCGAGGCGCTGCCCCTCAAGCGGCTCGGGCGGCCGGACGACGTGGCCCCGGCCTTCGTGTTCCTGGCCTCCGACGAGGGCCGCTATTTCTGCGGTCAGACGCTGGGGCCGAACGGGGGCGAGGTGATGCCATGAGGGCCCGCTTCACCCTCGACCAGGCGGCCGACGCCTACCGGCTGTTCGACACCCAGACCACCGGCAAGGGCGTTTTCGTCCTCTAGCCTTCGCTGCCAGGAATGCGCGTGATCGGGGAGGCGTTCCAGCGGTTCGTGGCCGTCGACTGGTCGGGCGCGCGGGATCCGGCCATCCAGCGCCGATCGATCTGCTGCTGCCTCGTCGAGGCCGAGGGCCGCGCCCTGCGCGTCGTCGAGCTCGCCGGCGGCCTCGATCGCGCCGCGACCGTGGCGAAGCTGGCCGCCCTGGCCGCCGATCCGCCCCGGACCCTGGTCGGGCTCGATTTTCCCTTCTCGTATGCCGAGCCCTTCCTCGACCACCTGGGAGTCCCCGACTTTCCGGCGCTGCTCGGCCGCATGCGCCGGGAGGCCGAGCGCCTCGAGCCGTTCGTCGACACCACGGTCGGGCCCTGGTGGCAGCGCTGGGGCGACGACAGGCTCCGCACCCGGCGGGTCGTGGAGCAGCAGGCGGCGACGCGACGGGCGGAGTCCCCGCTGCGGGCTTTGCCGGCGGCCGGTGGCGCCTTCGGGTTCACGGGCCCGCGGCAGGTCGGCAAGGCGGCGATCACCGGACTGGCCGCGATCGCCAGCCTGCTGGAGCAGGCGCCTCGCATCGGCGTCTGGCCCTTCCAGGAGCTGGCCGGCCGATCCATGGTCCTGGGCGAGATCTGGCCGCGGCTGGCCGTGGGGAGCGTCGTGAAGACGGATGCGGCGGCCCGGGCGCGGCACGCCGCCGACCTTCGGCAGCGGGGGATTCACCTCGCCCCCGAGCACGAGCAGGCGGCGATCGCCTCGGACGACGCATTCGACGCGCTCGTCTCGGCGGTCGCGATGGGCCTGGGCGGCTGGTTCCCCGTCGACCGGGCCCGCTTGCCGCGGGTGGCCCGGCGCGAGGGATGGATTCTGGGCGTCCCCTGGATCGCGTGAATCGCGAAAGGAGCCAGCGATGGATCCCCTCACCCCGCACCTCACCCATGCCGAGCGGGGGGCTCGCCGGCATCACCTGAACGGCCTGATCCTGGCGTCGCCGATGAAGACGTACCGCGCGATGACCGAGCTGGGGCGAGAGGTGTTCGCCGACGGGGCGCTTCCGAAGAAGCAGAAGGAGCTCATCGCGCTCGCCGTCGCGGTCGCCGCGAACTGCTGGGAATGAGTCGAGCACCGCGTGGAGGAGGTCCTCCACCAGGGCGCGACGGATGCGGAGATCGCCGAGACGCTGGACATCGGCCTGTACATGGGGGGCAGCCTGGCCGTGAAGTCGGTCCGTTACGCCTTCCAGGTGCGGGAGGAGCTTCGGGCTGCCGCCCGCGAGGCGGCCAGCGGGCCCCGCTGAACCAGGAGGGGAGACCATGGTGATCGGACGGGGAGGGCGTGCGGGTGAGGTCGTGGTCGTCCGGCTGGCGCCGGGCGAGCTCCTGCTGGAGTCGCTGCGGGCGATCTGTCGCCAGGAGAAGATCCGGAACGGCGTGATCCTGACCGGCTTCGGGTCCCTCTCGGCATCGCGCGTCACCGGCGTCGTGTCGCCGGCCTTTCCGCCGACCCGCTTCTACGACAACCGCTCGCGCGCCGGCGTGGAGATCCTCGCGCTGAGCGGCGTCGTCGCCGACTATCACGTCCACGCCCACGTGGTGCTGTGCGACCGCCGGAAGGCGTTCGGCGGCCACGTCGAGGAGGGGTGCCGCATCCTCTCGCTGTCCGAGATCGCGATCATGAGGGTCGATCGTATTCGGCTCAAGCGGCTGCTCGACCCGACGTCCGGCCAGAAGCTCCTCGGCGTGGTGCGGCGCTACGCGGCCGACGGCGTCGACCAGGAGGGGAGCCTCCTGACGGTCCAGAAGCGCCTGGCGCGCCGCCGGCTCGCCCGCCGCGCCGGCCGATAGACGAGGACGGCCGCGTGACGGTCGAGCGCCTGCCCGGCCCCGCGTCTTGACACCCCGAGGGGCGCGGGCTAGCATCGGCCCGCTGCCCGACGGCTCACCCTGGCGAAAGGAACGAGCGATGAGCTTCAGCTACCGGCGTGTCTATCGCGGACCGATCGAGGCGGTGCTGCTGGACTGGGCCGGCACCACCATGGACTTTGGCTGCGTCGCGCCGGCGGTCGTCTTCATCGAGGTGTTCCGCCGGCGAGACGTGCCGATCACGATGGAAGAGGCGCGAGCCCCGATGGGAGCCCACAAGCGCGTCCACATCCAGCGGATCACGGAGCTGGATTCGGTGCGCCAGCGCTGGCGGGACGCCCACGGCCGGCCCCCCACCGACGACGACGTCCAGGCCATGTTCGACGAGTTCGTGCCGCTCCAGCTCGAGTGCCTCTCGAAGTACTCCGAGCTCATCTCGGGCACCGTCGAAGTCGTCGGCGAGCTGCGCCGGCGTGGCATCAAGATCGGCTCCACCACCGGGTACACGACCCCGATGATGGAGATCAATCTCCGGGATGCCGAGCGCCAGGGGTACATGCCCGACTCCACCGTCTGCGCGAGCGACGTGCCGGCCGGGCGGCCCTCCCCCTATATGTGCCTGCGGAACGTCATCAATCTCGGGGTCACCACCGTGCACGCCTGCATCAAAGTCGACGACACGGTGCCCGGCATCGAGGAAGGCCTCAACGCGGGCATGTGGACCGTGGGCCTGGCGGTCAGCGGCAACGAGGTCGGGCTCACGCTGGACGAGTGGGCGGCGCTCCCGGCGTCGGAGCGGGCGGTCAAGCGTGAACGGGCCTACCGCCGCCTGCGGCAGGCGGGCGCCCACCACGTCGTGGACACCATCGCGGACCTCATGCCGTGCGTCGACGACATCCAGGCCCGTATCCATCGCGGCGAGCAGCCGTAGATCCTGGGGGGGGCCTCGACGGCCCCCTCCCAGGAGGGGTTGCGCGGGCAGAGCCCGCGCTCGGAGCGCTCCGGTCGCGAGCGTGCGGACAACACTCCCGCCGCCCAGCTTTTCCGTAGCCTGCTAGAGCGAGGAGAGAGGCAATGGCGCCGCCCGTCGATCCCAATACCGTGTTGATGACCGGCGAGAACTCCTTCATCCGGCTGAGCCGGGACGGCGGGCAGAACATGTCCGACCGCCTGAGCCACTGGCGGGTCCTGTGGTGCCCGGCCGGGCCGGGGCACGCGCTCTTCGTGCAGAGCGAGCTCACCGACGGCCAGCCCCGAATCTACAGCGACAACGTCGCCGTTGCCCGGTGGCTCCAGACCACGATCGAGACGCTGCTCTACCCCACCTTCGCCGACACGCAGATCCCGGTGCTCGACGCGGCCTTCGACCGGGACGGCGACCCGCGCTCGGCGGCGACCGAAACCGTCGTCACGGCCAGCGACACCCTCACGCTGACCTGGTACGACTTCGTCGAGCCGTTCGTCCTGAACGCGCCGCCGGGGTTCGCCAACCGCCCGCTGGGGGTGTTCAGCACGTTCTTCCCGGCCCGCTCGGCCCAGGTCGAGCTGAACGGCCGGTTCCCGACGGGCCGTCCCTGGCTGGAGATGCGGGGCGACCGTCAGAGCTCGAGCGCGTGCCTGGCGTGGTCCGAGACCTGGGTCCGGCCCCGGGGCTGAGCCCCAGCGATGATGCGCGCTTCACGCAACACATGAAGGAGGAGGGGCCATGATGGGCGCGATGGTACAGAGAGGTTCGCTACTCGTGGCCGCCGTGATGCTCGTCCTGGGCGGTACACACAGCGCGCACGCGCTGGGTACCCACGCAGGGTCTTGGGCAGTTACCGGATCCGCGATATATTTCCGTTTCTTCGTCAACCGAACCGGTGAGAGGCTACTGGCGACAGCGACGGTGTGTGTTCCCAAGGGGGAACTAGCCGTACGGATCGCCAAGCTTGCGCCTGATCCGCTAGACACGGAGCTATTCGTGACCAGCTTCGGCATCAGCGAGCAGCTCTGCAAGACGGTGTCAATTCTGGTCGAGGACGGCCAAAAGCTCGCGGTGAAGGGTCTGGGAAGCAAGAGTAAGGGAACGTACCAGGTGAGCGTATTCGAACCGCGGTAAGTGGCGCACCGGGCGGCCCTCGGGGAGCCGCGTCCCGTTGACCTGCCCGGCGCCCCGCCATAGCATCCGAGTCGTGCGGGGCTGGCCGACGACGCGTCGAGAGTACGCCCTCCGGACCGGCTCGCCCGTCGGGTCGGCAATCGCGCCGGTCGCTCACCGCGAGGCGGCGCCGCCCGGCCGGGCGCGAGCGGCGGTGGGCCGAGCCACCCGGGCGCTCGTCGCCGCTCTCGTGCTGACCGGAACGGCGGCGGGACAGGCGAAGCTGCCGACGGTCGGCGTCCTCCTGTTCGCGACGCCCGAGGCCTTCCAGAACGACTTCCGCGAGGGCCTCCGAGAGCTGGGCTACGTCGAGGGGCAGAACGTCGCGGTGGAGTACCGGTGGGCGGGGGGACAGGCCGAGCGGCTGGCCGCACTCGCCGCCGACCTCGTCAGCCGTGGCGTCGACGTCGTCGTGGCCACGCCCACGCCGGCGGTCGAGGCGGCCAGGCGAGCGACCAGCACGATTCCCATCGTCATGGCGCCGGCCGGCAATCCCGTGGCGACCGGCCTGGTGACGAGCCTCGCCCGCCCGGGGGCAAACGTCACGGGCGTCTCCTCCCACTCGGCCGAGCTGGGCGGCAAGCGCCTGGGGCTGATCCGCGAGGTGCTCCCCCGGGTGACCCGGATCGGGGCCCTCGTCCACGCCACCGACCCGTTCGCCGGACCGTTCCTGAAGGAGCTCGAGACCTCCGCCGCCGGCGCGGGGATGCAGATCCTCCCCATCGTGGTCCGCGGACCGGACGAGGTCGACCGCGCCTTCGCGGTCGTGACCAGAGAGCGACCGGGGGCCCTCGTCCTGCAGCCGATCCTCGCGACCCGACGGGCCGCCGAGCTGGCCGCGAAGCACCGGGTGCCCGCGATCTCCGAAGCCCGCGCCTTCGCCGATTCCGGAGGGCTGATGAGCTACGGCGCGAGCCTCGCCGAGAGCCGCCGGCGCGCCGCCGTGTACGTCGACCGGATCTTGAAGGGCGTCCGGCCCGCCGACCTGCCGATCGCGCAACCGACGCGATTCGAGCTGGTCGTCAATCTCGCGACGGCAAGGGCGCTGGGTCTGACCATTCCGCAGCCGGTCGTCCTCCGTGCGGACCACGTCATCTACCCGTGACGGAAGCCGCCCGCGGTCGCTGGCCTCGCCCGCCGGCGCGACGGTGAGGGACGCCCTCGACCTCCGGCTCACCAACGACCTGGCGGAGCTGCCTCGGCTGGCCCGGGCCGTCGACGAGTTCTGCGGCCGTCACGGCCTCGCCCCCGCGATCGCCTTCGCCTTCAACCTCGCCCTCGAGGAAGCCATCACGAACGTCATCGCCCATGGATACGCCGACGCGGCGGCGCACGAGATCCGGGTCCGCATGCGCGTCGCCGACGCGACCGTCACCGCCGAGGTCATCGACGACGGGCGACCGTTCGATCCGCTGCAGGTCGAGCGCCCGGACCTGACGGGGGGCATCGAGGATCGCCGGCTCGGCGGGCTCGGGATCTTCCTCATGCGGCGGTCGATGGACGAGGTTCGCTACCGGACGGTCGGCCGCCACAACTGTCTGGAGCTCTCGAAACGGATCGCCTGAGCGCGATGGACGAGCGCGCGCGTGCTCCCGCCGGCTGGACCCGGCGCGGGTGGTTGGCGGTCGCGCTCGCGGCGGGGGGCCTCCTCGAGAGCCGCGGGCTCGGCTGGGGGGCGGACGCGGCGGGCCCGACCCTCGGCGCCCTGCTGCCGCTCTCCGGCGAGCTCGCGGCGTACGGGGCCCAGGCCCGTCTCGGCATCGACCTCGCGGTCGCCGAGGTCAACGCGGCCGGCGGGGTGCCCGGGGGACCCGTGCGCGTCCTGTACGAGGACGACCGGTCGGATCCCCGCACCGCGGTCGCGCGAGCGGTGCGGCTCGCCCAGCACGGGACCGTGGTCGCCGTCATCGGCCCGGTCTCGTCGGCGCCGCGGGACGCGGTGGCGCCCGTCCTCGACCGCCTGAGCCTGCCGCTGCTCTACGCCACGAACTACGAGGGCGGCGGCTGCGGGGCGCGGCTGTTCTGCTTCGGCACCGTGCCCAATCAGGACCTGGGCCAGCTGATCCCGCACGTGGCCGCGGCCGGGGGCCGCCGCTTCTTCCTCATCGGCGCCGACTACACCTGGCCCGAGGCGATGTTCCGCCGAGCCCGGCCGCTGATCGCGTCGCTCGGGGCCGAGGTGGTCGGCGAGGAGCTGCTGCCCTGGGGGATCCGCGATTTCAGCCGGCTGCTCGCCCTCGTCCGGGCCAGCGGCGCGACCTCGCTGCTGCTCGCGCTGCCGGGCCGGGACGGCATCACGCTGATCGACCAGGCGGCGACCGCCGGCGTGCTGAAGGACCGGGCCGTGGCGTTCCTCGGCCTCAACGAGGCATTGCTGGGGAGTCTCGGGGCCGGGCGGGCCGAGGGGCTGTTCTGCGCCGTCCCGATGGTCATGGACAGCCCGGAGCCGGGCGTCCGCGACTTCGTCGGTCGGGTGCAACGGCAGGCCGGGGCCGCCGTGGTCGTCTCCGGCTACGTCCTCACGCACTACAACGCGGTGATGGCGTGCGTGTCCGCGCTCCGGAAGGCCGGCACGGCCGATCGGGACGCGGTGACGGCCGGTCTGCCGGGGCTCACCTTCGACAGCCCGACAGGCCCGGTCAGCGTGGGCCGCGATCACCACGTCACGCTCGCCATGTACCTCGCCCGAAGCGCCGGCGGCCGGCTGGCCCTCGTCCGGCCCCTCGGCCGGCTGGCCCCCGAGTCGGGCTGCGGCTCCTAGCTGGGCAAGGCATGTGTTGGGGTAACGCTCACCCGCGATTCACCATGCGATGCATCGAGAGGCTGTCCGAGCGGCGGCTTTTGCCGCCGCAACGACGGGGGGGTATCGGGGGGGTGTTCCGACACCCCCCCGAAGATCTAGGCGGGGGGGCATCGGGGGGGTGTTCCGACACCCCCCCGAAATGACCTAGGCGGCCGCATGGGACCGGCGACGCACCACCATGCAGGTCACGTCGTCCGCCCGCGGGCGCCCGGCCACGAACCCCTCCACCGCGCCCAGCAGCGCGGCCAGCATGGCGTCCGGCGGCTGCGCCGCCAGCGCCGCCGCCAGCCGGGCGCTGCCGAACTCGCTCCCATCCGGCGCGGTCGCTTCGGTCACGCCATCGGTGTAGAGAAACAGGCTGGCGCCGGCCGGCAGGGCCGCCTGTCGCTCCTCGAAGCGCTGGTCCGGGAACATGCCGAGGGCGGCCCCGCGCGTCCTCGGCAGCGGCGCGACCTCTCCGGAGGTCGAGACGACGAGCGGTGGCGGATGACCGCCGCTCGCGTACACGAGCTCACCGGTTTCCACGTCGAGCACGCCGTAGAAGACGGTCACGAACATGCTGGCCGGGTTGTCCTCGGCCAGGATGTTGCTGGCCGCGCCGAGACACGCGGCCGGCCCCGCCGCTCCGGGCGCGACCGCGCGCAGCAGGGTCCGCGACACCGCCATGAACAGCGCCGCGCCGACACCCTTGTCGGAGACGTCGGCGATGACCAGCCCGAGCCGCGTCCGGTCCAGCCAGAAGAAGTCGTAGAAGTCGCCCCCCACCTCGAGGGCCGGGATCATGCGGGCGGCGAGATCGACGGCGGCGTGCGGGGGAAAGGCACTGGGCAGGATCGCCTGCTGCATCCGCCGGGCCACGTCCAGCTCCTGGCGGATCGAGACGAGCTGGCCGTGGGCGGCGAAGCTGTCGCTCACCGCGGCGAAGAACGGCCGCCACGCCGCCGGCACCGCCGGGATCGCGGCGTCGGGCTGACGGCTCGCCGCGTCGATGTGGCCGACGAGTCGGGTCGCCGGGACGACGAATTCGCGCCGGGTCGCCATGTGCGCCACGAGCAGCAAGACGACGAGACCGAGCAGGGGGGCGACGACGGCGACGCCACTCCGCGCCGCGATGCTGGCGGCGAGGTCGAGCCGGGGGACGAGGTAGACGAGCCGCCACGGCGCCTGGTCCAGTTCGGCGGCGAAGACCAGGTGGCCGTCCGCCGCCTCGAGCCGGCGAGTCGCCGCGGCGATCGCCCGGGTGATGCCCGGGCGGCGCGCTTCGGGCGCCAGCGCGTCGAGCGCCGCGGCGCGCCCCGGGTCGCCCCGGTCGACCGCGCCGGCCATCGCCAGCACCCGGTCGTCCGGGTCGAGCAGCACCAGACGGCCGAGCGGATAGCGGAGCTGGGCCGCGATCTCGCCCAGCGCCTCCAGCGGAATCAGGGCGGCCACGGTGCCGACAAAGCGGTCACCGTCGTAGACCGGCGCCCCGGCGCCGACGACCGCGCCCTTGCCGGCGGGGTCGTCCTCGATGCCGATCCAGAAGCGATGGCGGCCGGGGTTCTCCTCCGGCGTGCCGCGAGCGAAGAGCGCCCGCCCGCGTGGGTCCGGCTCCAGCGGGAACAGGCGGGACGAGATCCAGGGGAAGACGGCCACCGTGCCGCCGGCCGACACGAAGCTCTGCCACGCGATGAACGGCGCCGCCTGAGCATCGGCGGTGAAGGTGGGGCCGAGGCCGAGGGCGATCCGTGTCTCGCGCTGAAACTCCGGCGCCGGGAGGGCGGCGCGGGCCATCACGTTGCCGTGGCCCCGGCGGTCGATCCCCGGGGGCGGATCATCCAGGGTGAGCAGGTCGCCCGGCGCCGGCGCCAGCGCGGAGCGGGGCGGGGCGGCCCCGGGGTCGCTGGCCAGCGCCTCTGCCCGCGACCGAAGCGCGTCGACGGCGTCGACGGTCGCGGCCACCAGCGCGCTCAGCTCGACCAGCCGCTCGGACAGGCGCAGGGCGATCCGGTCCCGCTCGGCCGCTTCCTCTCGGGCGTACTCCACGGCGACGAGGCCGGCCGAGAGCAGCAGCACGATCGCGAAGGTCGCGGTGAGGATGAAGCCGTAGCGCCGGGCGATCGCGGCGGACGAGGTTCCGCTCATGAGCGAGAAGCCGCCAGCCGGCTTCGCGCCGGGGAGGGTACATGGACGTGACGTTCGACCGACTCGAGGATTGCCTCGTCGTCCGGCTGCGCGGCCGGCTCGACCGATTGACCTCGGGTCCCTTCGAGCAGACCCTGCAGCGGGAGATGACACCACCCGCGGTGTCCGTCGCCTTCGACTGCCGGCACCTCGAGTACGTCAGCAGCGCCGGCCTGCGCGTCGTGCTGGCGACGGCGAAGGCGCTCCGCCCCGCCGGGCACAGCGTGGTGCTCTTCGGCATGCAGCCCATGGTGCGCGAGGTGTTCGACATCAGCGGCTTCAGCGAGTTCCTGGCGATCCTGCTCGACGAGCCGGCCGCGCTGGCGGCCGTGCGGGCCCCCGGGCGTGGGCTGCCCGGCTGAGGCGGTCGCCGTCCCGCTCAATGCTCGAAGTGGAACGTCACGACGCACCGGTCGCCATCCCGCGAGGAGGAGGCGCGGTCGGCCACCCGGCGCAGGAGGAAACCGGCGAGCCGGCGGTCGCCGCCCTCCACCTCCAGGATCTCGCGCTCGGTGGGACGCCGCTCCGGCAGCTCGAGCATGGCCCCCGTGTAGCGCACCTGGACGTCCAGGTTGAACTCGTCGAAGGCGACGGTGATGCTGAACGGACCCGTCGTCTCGGGCGCGTCGAGGAGCGTCTCCACGCACTGGTGGATGGCGTAGGTGGCGCGGCGGACGATCTCGCGCCGGGCGCCCCAGGCCGCCCCCCGCTCCTCCATGAAGTCCTCGACCCGCACCGGGTCGTATTCCGCCGGCTCGATGGTGAGCGCGACGCGCTGCCGCACGCCGAGGCGGAAGAGCGTGTTGAGGAGGATCCCGGTCAGGGTCCCGAAGACCAGTGAGGATTCGAGCATGGGCCGGATCGAGGCGGGCGCCGTCTTGAAGATCTCCGGGAACACGTCGGCCGCCAGGGCGGCGACGATCGCCAGGCCGATGACGAGCGTCTTCCGCGTGTCCAGCATCCGGGAGGCGATGGTCTCGATCCCGTTCAGCAGCGTGAAGCAGGCGGTGAAGACCAGGACCGAGCCCACGACCGGCGGCGGCAGCAGCGCGAAGAGCCGGGGGAACGCCGGCACGAATGCCAGCAGGATCAGGATAGCGCCGATCGCGTAGGCCACCCGGCGGCTGGCCACCCCGGTCGCCGCGGCGAGGCCCACGCAGCTCGGCGCCGAGTTGCCGCCGACGGTCCCGAAGAGCCCCGAGACGGTCGTGCCGACCCCGTCGGCGAGGACCCCCCGGGTGATCGAGCGCATCTCCGGGCGCACCCACCCGGTGTCGTTCATCCGCTGGCTGAGGCTGACGAGGCCGACGGTCTTGAGCGTCGCCGCCAGGGCGCCGATGCCGAACGGGACGAGGAGCAGGGGATCGAACGCCCAGCCGACGTGCCCGAGGCGGGGCAGGGCCACCACCGGGCCGAGGGCCACCTCGGCCAGCGCGCCGCCCGCCAGCCCGCCGGTGGTGAGCGCCGCGAGGGAGCCGGTGGCCATGCCGACGAGCGCGCACACGATGCGGAGCCGGCCCTTGGTCCAGACGCTGAGCCCGACCATCGGGACCAGGGTCGCCACGGCGACCAGCCACTGGGCGGCGCTCAGCGGACCGGCGCCACGGAGGAGATACCTGAGGCCGATGGCGGCGGTCGTCGTCCCGGTCAGGAAGATCACCAGCCCCGCCAGCTCGGGCGGCATGAACGGGCGCAGGTGCCGGACGGTGCGCGACAGGGCGCCCTCGGCCACGCCCGCCGCGATCGTCATGCCGGCCATCAGCGGCAGCCCTCCCGACTGGACGGCCTGCAGCGAAGGACCGACGTAGATGCCCGTGAAGACGGGCGGGACGAGATACCCGCTCCCGAGCCGCGGAGAGGCCTGGAGCAGCGTGCCGATGCCGAGGGCGAGCATCGACAGGCCGAGCACGCTCGTCACGACCTCCGCGGGCGCGGCCGCCTGCCGCGCCAGCAGGAGGGGCACGACGAGAAAGATCGCCATCACGCCGATGTGCTGCACGGCGCAGAGCAGCGTGACACCGAGGGGCGGCGCGTCGTCGACGCCGAACTGCAGCGTGACCGGCTTCTTCGCCGTCGACGCCGGACCTCCCGGTTCCCGTCGCGCCACGTCGCTCCGGTCGCTGGCAGGCATGTGTCCGCCCATTCTAACGCGGCTGACCCGCGCTTCTCCGTCGGAGCCGGAGCCGGACCCCCTCCGGTCCGGTGCGCGACGCCCCCCGGCCCGCCCGGCCGCGCTCGACCGGGCGACAGGGCGCCCTATCGCGGCACGCTGAGCGGGTGGCCGCTGGTGACGACGACCGGCGGGTCGAAGGTGTGGACGCGGTCGCCCACCTCGAGGTGTCGCAGCACGAGCTCGCCGGCCTGGACCGTCAGCGTCGCGCGGCTCCCCGTGATCTCGACCGTGCCCCAGGCCGTCCCGGCGGTGAAAAGGCACCGGAAGTCGTCGGCCGGGCCCGGGGGGGCGAAGCCGAGCCGGGCGGCCGGCGCGCTGTACCCGTAGCCGGACAGCGCCAGCAGCAGCGCCCACGACGAGAGCGCGCGGGCGTAGTGGTGGCCGCACTCGAACTCGTCCCAGGGGTTGCGGCGGATGCCGTCGTGGCGCCGGCGCACGCCGCGCACGATCTCGAGGCCGGCCTCGACGTCGCCCTGGTAGATGAGAAGCCCGGCCACCGCGTACTCGGCGCCGGTCCAGCACTCGTCGGCGTACGGGAACGGATAGCGCGGCCGCCCGCCGTGGGGCCAGGTGCACTGGAGCAGACCGGCCTCGTCGTTGACGGCGTAGGCGCGCTGGCAGCTCTCGTGGGCCGCGACCGAGCGGCGGAAGTTGTATCGGAAGATCGAGCGGGCGGCGGCGCGCACGTGCTCTTCCGGCAGCAGGTAACCCAGCCCGACGACGTGGGCGAACCACTGGCCGAGGAGCTGATCGGACAGGCAGCCGGGGCCGTACTGGTAGCGCGGCATCGGCTCGCCCGCGCGGAAGGCGGGCGGGTGGCGCGGCGGGTACTTGCCCTTGTGGACCTCGTGCGGCGCGGGCATCCGCACGGCCTGCACGTAGTACTCGCCGTTCCAGAGCTCGCGGTCGTAGCGCGCGCGGCCCGAGGCGTAGAGGCGCGCGTACTCGTCGGCGTCGGGGTCCCCCAGGTAGCGGGCGATCTCCTCGGCGGCCCGGAGCGCGCCCAGGTAGAGCGCGCCGCACATCGTGTTCGGGCCGTAGAACTCGACGTCGTACGTGTTGTGCTGCTCGCCCTCCATGACGCCGTCGCGGTCGGGGTCCCACCGCGTCCAGGCGAAGGCCAGCGTCTTCTTCGCCTGCGGCCAGAGCGCGCGGAGGTAGGCGTCGTCGCCCGAGATGAGCCACTCGCGGTAGAGCTTCATGATCGTGCCCATCTGGCCGTCGGCCGCCGCCACGTAGTTCCAGACCACGCCCGGCCGCAGCGGCAGCATCGTCCGGAACTTCTGCTCCCCGTCGGGCAGCGTGTTGTGCTGGTAATCGGTCAGGCGAACCGAGCGCTCGAGGTGCGGAAAGAGGAAGGCGAGCGCCTGCGCGTAGTTCCACACGTGGGTGGAGTTCATCGGGCAGCAGCCGGCGTCGTCGTCGCATCCCTCGAAGGCGTGGAAGCGCCCGTCGGCGGTCCGCAGGCAGGTGGTCGTCCGGATGATCGACATCTGGCTCGAGACGGCGTCGATGACCTCGTCCGGCACGGTCGACGTGAAGAGCGCGTCGCGGAAGGCGCCGGTGCTCGCCGTGAGCGCGTCGAGCCGCTCGACGGCCTCCGCGGCCGCCGCCCAGGCGTCGGCCCACCGGGTGGCGAACCAGTTGGTCATCCGCTGGCCGACGACGCTCTGGCCGGGGAGGGTCTCGACCGGGCCCCAGTAATTGACGAGGTTCGGGAAGTGCCAGGCCAGGACGATCGGGAGGTCCACCGTCCGGCCCGGCTCGAGGCGGGCGATCAGACCCAGTGTCCCGGCGTCCGTCTCGCCGGGCGGGCTCGGCGTCCCCTCGGCGCGGTCGGGCAGCCGGCCGTCGGCCCGGAAGTCGTCCCAGAAGTCCTGGATGTCGTCGAACCACCCGCTTCGCTCCCAGTGCTCGGAGAACGTCACGTCGGGCCACGGCGTGGCCACCGCCAGCGTTCCGGCGCCGGGATGCGCGCCGTCCCCGCCGGGTCGGCTCATCCGGAGCCCGCGGAGGCGGCCCTCGTCGGTCCACTGATTGACGTTGCCGCCGAACATGGGGTGGCGGCGTCCGCGGCGCAAGCTCCCGATGCCGTCGTAGCCGACGGGGTTGAGCTGGGTGTAGGCCAGCGTGACCTCGACCGGCCGGGCCGACGGGTTTCGCAGGCGCCAGCGGAAGACGGCCACCGGCAGGCCCGAGACGTGGTCGTCGAAGGGCGCGAAGGGGGTGAACGCTTCCAGCGTGACCTCGACGGGCAGGACCCGGTCGTGGAAGCGGACGGTCGCGATCGGATAGGTGCCGACGAACGTCGCCTCCTCCAGACGCGGCAGCCCGGCGACTGCCCAGGGAGACAGCCCGCGGTCGGCGATGAACGGGGGCAGGAGCTGCCGTTCGAGGAGCCGCGCGACCGCCTCGCCGCCCTCCGGCCTGGCCCACATCGCGAAGAAGCAGAGCGGCAGGTCGCGCCCCTTGGCCGGCCGGTTGAAGATCTCCCAGTCGCGCAGCTGGCCGCGGCCGCCCAGCGAGACCGTGCCGGTCCCGATGCCACCGAGCGGGAAGGCGATCTCCTTGAGCGCGGCCCCGGTGTAGTGGCGGGCCCGCGGGGTGAGGCCGGGGGTGGTCTCCGTGGACATCGTCATCTCCTCCCCGTGACTCGGGCGAGGGCGAGGCATCTCGCGTCGCAGCAGGAGACGCGGACCACCTCGGTGGCAGAGCTGAATTGACAGCCCCGGCACTCTAACCTACACTCCTCGCCAATTCAACGTCTGACCATAGACCGGATCAGCCGGAGACAGTTCCTCAGACAGCGCCGAACCCTCGAAGCTGGAGGATGTTATGGCTCGGAGCATCGTCTCCCGCCGGGTCTTTCTCGCCTCCTCGGTTCTCCTGACCGCCGACGCGCTGGCCCCGGGCCGCCTGGCGGCCACGCTGGTCGGACCCTGGCTCGGCGCGCCGGCCCGTGGCCTGTCCCGGCTCGTCCTCGAGGCGTGGGGGAGAGGGCCGCTCGGAGAGGACGGGCCCGACCAGTTCGCCTGCGTCGTCACCTTCGCCGACGGCCATGCCTTCGAGCAGCTCCTCGAGCCGGGCCGGCGCATCGCCAGCGAGGTCCTGGACGGGAGCCATCGGGCCCGGTTCGCCCTGGATCTCGCGAGCCCGCCGGCGGCGGCGCTGGCCGCGCGCCAGAGCCTCGAGACGGTCCGCTCGGTCGAGCTGGTGAAGGCCGGCGGGGCGCGCCCGTGGCGGTGCGAGGCGCTCGGCCTCTGGGCCGACGACACGCTCGTGCTGGCCCGGTACGTCGACGACGGCGTCCTGGAGGAGCCCGGTGACACAGTCCGGGTCACGGTCGAGCCCCAGGGCACGCTCCGGGCGCTCGCGCTCCGGCTGGCGACCGCCAACGAGGACTTCGCCGCCACTGACAACGACATCTACGGCAACGTGGCCTTCGCCGACGGCACCCTCCTCTACTCCGCCGCGAATCGGCTCCTGACCCACGGCATGGCGCGCGGGGCCTCTGCGTCCTTCATGCTGCCGATCCCGCGGGGCCTCGACCAGGATCCGGCCGACATCGAGGAGGTGTACCTGCGGAAGGCGGGGAGCAACGGCTGGCTGCTCCGAAGCGTGGAGCTGTTCGCCAACGGCGGCGCGGTCCCGGTCATCGCCAATCGCGCGGTGAACCAGTTCCTCGACAATCAAGCGGCCGTGCTGCGGCATCGGGACTGGTCCTCGCGGTCCATCCTGACGCCGGTGGAGTCCCCGGCCAGCACGCCCCTCCGCGGCGTGACGTATCGGATCTCGGGCCCGGTGCTGGGCCATCTGACCGACACGACGGCGAGGATCGTCTACCGGGTCGAGCGCGAGGGGACGTACCGACTCAAGGTCTACCGGTACGGCACCACGACCGTGCTGCAGCAGATCACGGCGGGGCTCCAGCCGGCCGCCACCTTCGTCGTGACGGGCCTGAGCCCGAACACGCCCTACGCGTTCGAGCTGTTCCACCTCGTGAGCGGCGTGGAGCGCCGGGTGCCCGGCAGCGGGGGTGCGGTCCGGACCTTCCCGCCCGACGGCGCCTCGGTCCACTTCCGGATCGCGATCGGCTCCTGCGCGAACAACAAGAAGTTCCCCGCCCAGCCCGCGTGGGACGCGATCACCGCGCGGGCCCTGGGTCCAGGGGTCGACCCCGCGGCTCGGCCGGACCGGTTGCGCTTCTTCATTCACCTCGGAGACACGATGTACTTCTACGACGACGTGGTCGGCCCCCCGCCCGAGACGGTCTCAGGCATGCTGGCCGCGCACCTCTCGGCGCGCAAGCACCCCGCCTTCCTGCGGATGGCGCAGCAGCTCCCGTGCTACGCGGTGTGGGACGACCACGACTTCGCGGGCAACAACACCGACGCCCCCGACCTCGGCGCCCGGAAGGTGTTCGCCCGGAACGCCTTCCTCCAGTACTGGGCCAATCCGATCCGGCCCGATCTCGCCTTCGGGCTCGCCGCCCGGTTCGGCTACGGCAACGTGGACTTCTACCTGATGGACGGGCGGTACAACCGGGACAAGGCGGCCGGCGTGCTCTTCGGGCGGCCCCAGCTCCGGTGGGTGCTCGACGATATCCGCAGGCGGGGCCCGGGACGGCTGCGCATCCTCCTGAGCGGGAGCACCTGGACCCACTCGCGAACGGACGGCCACAAGGAGGCGTACGGAAACGGGACCTACACTGCCGAGCGGGAGTGGTTCTACGGGCAGCTCGCCACGCTCATCGGCAGCCCGATCTGGGGCCTGGTGTTCGCGTCGGGCGATGTCCACTGCAACCATCTCTACGAGATCGTCCTGCCCCGCGGCGGCGCCCGGGTCGCCCCCGAGGTCGTCGCCTCGCCGATCGCGAATAAGCCGGGTGACGACTGCCCCTTCCCAATAACCGGCCCTGGACCCGAGTTCCGGTGGGGCGAATACAAGCGCGGGTTCGCCACCCTCCAGATCAACACGACGCGCCTCCCGTGGACGCTGACGGTGGTCTTCTACCGGGAAGACGGCGTCGAGTACCGCCGGAAGACCTACACGGTCCGCGACGGCCAGCTCCGGTACTGAGAGCCCGCGAAGCGCGGAGTTGAGTCCTCAGTGCGTGTCGAACACCTCTCTGGTAGAGCGCCAGCCGCTCTGTGCCAAGGAGTCGGGCCATGCTGATCGTCGACGCGCAGGTGCACATCTGGGGTGCCGACACGCCCGAGCGGCCCTGGCCGCCGGGACGGGCGCATCAGGCGCAGAAGCCCTATCCCGTCACCCGGGAGATGGTCCTCGCCGAGATGGAGGCGGCCTCCGTGGATCGCGCGGTGATCGTGCCGCCATCGTGGGAGGGCGACCGCAACGACCTCGCGCTCGAGGCGGCCCGCTCGCACCCCGACCGGTTCGCGGTGATGGGCCGGCTGGCCGTCGAGCGACCCGAGAGCCGGGCACTGGTCCCACGCTGGAAGGAGCAGCCCGGGATGCTGGGGCTCCGCTTCACGTTCCATACGGAGCTGCAGCGCCCCTGGCTCACCGAGGGGACGGCCGACTGGCTGTGGCCGGCGGCCGAGAAGGCCGAGGTTCCGGTGATGGTGTACGTGCCCGGCTCGCTCGGCGTGGTGGACCGCATCGCGGCGCAGCACCGGGGGCTGCGCCTGGTCCTCGATCATCTCGCCATCGACACCCGCTCGCAGGACGACGCCGCGTTTGCGCACCTGCCCGAG
>DASYQW010000161.1 GCA_036005065.1 Candidatus Methylomirabilota bacterium
CGGCCGAGGCGACACCCCGGACATGAGTCTCGTGCCCCAACCCGATCCAGCCGGGCTTCGCGCCCTTCCCGCCGTCGTCCCCTTCCTGGTCCGTCCGGGATGCCTGCCGGCCCGCGCCGAGCCGGCCGCCACCGGCCTCCCCCCCCTCGATGCGCTGCTCGGAGGCGGCTTCCCGCGGAGTCGGATCGCGGAGGTCGTCGGGCCGCGCGGCTCCGGACGCACGAGCCTGCTCCTCGCCACCGTGGGGGGCGCGACGGCCCGCGGCGCGCTGGCGGCGCTCGTGGACGCGACCGACGGCTTCGATCCCGCCTCGGCCGAGGCGCGAGGGGTGGGGCTCGACCGGCTCCTCTGGGTCCAGTGCGGCGGATCGATCCGGCGGGCGGTGCAGGCGGCCGACGTCATCGTGCGCGGCGGCGGATTCGACGTGGTGGTGGTGGACCTGGGCGACCTCCCGCCGGGGACCCTCGCCCGCGTGCCCGCGGTCGCGATCGTGCGCCTCCAGCGGGCGGTGGAGGGGACGCCGGCGGCGCTCGTCGTCTCCGGGTCCCGGCGCGTCGCGGGCAGCCTGGCGGCGGTCGCCGTCGCCCTGGCGCCGGCGCGCCCGCGCTGGGAGCGAGGCGGCCCCGGGCTCCTGACCGAGCTCGCCACCGAGGCGCGGCTCGTCCGCTCGCGCGAGCGCGCCCCCGGCGCTCTGGTCCGCGTGACGTGGCACGTGGCGGCGTGACCGGGTACGCGTGCCTCTGGGTTCCGCGCTTCGCCGCCGTGGCGCTCGTCCGGAGCGACCCGCGGCTCCGCGGCCAGCCGGTCGCGGCCATGACGGGGACCCCGGCCACCCGGAGCGTGCTCGACGTCACCCCCGAAGCGTGGGCGTGCGGCGTGCGGCCGGGGATGAGCGCGGGCGAGGCGGCCGCGCGCGCCCCCGGGCTCGTCTGCCGCGACCGGGATGACGCGGCCGAGCGCTCGGCGGCGGCGGCGCTCCTCGACGTGGCGCTCGCGACCTCGCCCCGCGTGGAGCGGGCCGCGCCCGATCGAGTCCACCTCGATCTCGCCGGAGTCACCCATCTCTTCGGGACCGAGGCGCGGCTCGGCGCGCGACTGGCGCGTATGGCCGCCGACCTCGACCTGCCGGCGCGCGTCGCCATCGCGGGGACCCGAACGGCCGCCGCCCTGGCCGCGCGCGCCACCTCCGGCGTCACCGTCGTCCCCCGGCACGGTGAGCCGGCGTTCCTGTCCCCGCTCTCGGTGGACCTGCTGGCGCCGTCGCCGGATCTGGGGGAGTGCCTCGAGCGGTGGGGGATCCGCACCCTCGGCCAGCTGGCGCGGCTGCCGACGGCGGCGCTGCTCGCCCGACTCGGGCTGCCGGGGACACGGCTCCAGGCCCTCGCTCGCGGCGCCGACGAGGCGCCGTTCGTCGCCCATGCGGCCCCCGAGCCGTGCGTCGAGGCTCTCGCCCTCGAGTGGGAGGTCGTCGCCTTCGAGGCCCTCGTCTTCGTGCTCCGGCGCCTCCTCGAGCGGCTGGTGGCTCGGCTGGCTCTGCGCGAGCTCGGCGCGACCGCGCTGATCCTGACCGCGGGACTGGCGAACGCGGGGGTGGAGACGCGGCGGCTCGGGCTCGTCGCCCCGGTCCGCGAGCTGCGGACACTCCTCGCCCTCCTGCGCGCCGACCTCGAAGGGTGGACACTCCCGGCCCCGATCGTCGCGCTCGCCCTCGAGGCCGAGACGGCGCCGCTCTGCGCCGTTCAGCCCGATCTCTTCGAGCCCAAGCGCCCGAGTCCCCACGAGCTGGCACAGACGCTCGGGCAGCTCTGCGCCCTCGTCGGGCGGGACCGGGTGGGCGCGCCCGTGCTCGGCGACACCCACCGGCCCACGGCGATCGGCCTGACGCCATTCGGGGGCACCGCCGAATCCCCGCCCCCCGCCACGCGGGCCAGTCTCGCCTGCCGCCGCTTCACTCCGCCGCTCCCCGCGGCCGTCGCGGTACGCGACAACCAGCCGCGTCGCGTTGCGGCGACCGGCCTCGAGGGGCCGGTGGTCGCCTGCGCAGGCCCCTGGCGGACTGTGGGCGAGTGGTGGACAGACACCGCGTGGTCGCGCGAGGAGTGGGACGTCGCGCTGCCGAACGGCGCCGTCTACCGCCTCGTCCTCGACCGCGCGACCGGTGGCTGGACTGTGGACGCCGTCTATGACTGAGTCAGTACCGCGGCCGGCATGACCACGCTGGTTCGGGCGGATCAGATCGAGCCGAGGATCCTGGTAGTCCGCGGCCAGAAGGTGATGCTGGACAGCGATCTGGCCCAGCTCTACGGCGTCGAGACGAAGGCCCTGAACCGGGCGGTAAAGCGGAATCGCGAGCGGTTTCCACAGGACTTCATGTTCCAGCTGACGCCGGAGGAGGCCGCAGACTTGAGGTACCAGAATGGCACCTCGAGTCTGCGGCCACAATCTGGCACCTCGGGTGGCTGGGGCGGGCGCCGCTACCTCCCCCATGTGTTTACCGAGCAGGGTGTGGCCATGCTCTCCAGCGTCCTTCGGAGCCGGCGCGCCGTGCTCGTCAACATCGAGATCATGCGCGCATTCGTTCGGCTTCGCGCCATGGCCGGCACGATCGCCGAGCTTCGCCGGAAACTAGACGGGCTGGAGAGAAGATACGACGCTCAATTCAAGGCGGTGTTCGATGCCATCCGGCAGTTGATGGAGCCACCGACTCCGGCCGAGAAGCGACGGATCGGCTTTCGCGTTGAGGATCGCGGATGACCGTGCCCGACCACGGCAAGCTGTTCCGGAGCCTGATGACGGCCTACGTCCCCGCGTGGGACCGGGTGCGAGGGCCGCGATTCGCGCGGGGATGCGGGCAGCGAACGCTGGCGCCTTAGAGGCATAGCCCACCAATTTCTCTTTTCCCCAGGAACGTCGGAGGCCGGGTACGGCTCATGCAAGTCAACAGGTGGCGAGGACGCGCGGGGGCTCGAAGTGGCAAAGGGAGGGTAAGCAACCGCCGGCAAGAAAGGAGGAACTCGCGCACTGGAACGCGCGCGACCCGGATGGTACTCGGGCCAAGATGTCGACTGCAGAAGACGAGGCGTGCGGGGATTCATACGGCGTCAGGCGAGGCCCGGCGCGGGCGGGCCCCCGAACGGAGCCTCGCATGACGCCCTACGTCGAGCTCCACGCCCAGAGCGCCTTCAGCTTCCTCGAGGCCGCCGCCTCGCCCGAGCGGCTCGCCGAGCAGGCGGCGGGGCTGGGGTACCCGGCCCTCGCGCTGCTCGATGCCGACGGCATCTACGGCGCGCCGCGCTTCTATCGGGCGGCGTCCGAGCTGGGGCTCCGCGCGCTGGTGGGCGCCGAGCTCACCCTCACCGGCGGCGCCCGGTTGCCGGTCCTGGTGGAGACCCCGGAGGGCTACCGGCGGCTGTGCCGCCTGCTGACGCGCGTGAAGCTGCGGGCCGCGAAGGGGAAGGCCCGGGCCACGCTCGACGACCTCGAGGGGGAGACTGCGGGGCTCGTCTGCCTGACCGGCGGCGCCGACGGCCCGCTGGCCGCCGACCTCCTGGCGGGCCGCCGCGACGCCGCCCGGGGCACTCTCGAGCGGCTCGCCCGGCTGTTCGGCCGCGAGCAGGTGTACGTGGAGCTCCAGCGACACGGGACGCGCGAGAGCGAGCTCCGGACGCGCCGCCTCGGTGAGTTGGCCCGCGACCGGCGCCCCCCCTGCGTGGCGACCAACGGCGTGCGGTACGCGATGCCGGGCGAGCGCGTGGTCCTCGACGTCTTCACCGCCCTCCGCTACCGGACGACGCTGGACGCCGCCGGACGCCGCCTCGAGCCGAACGTCGAGCGGTGGCTCAAGCCGCCGTCCGAGATGGCCCGGCTCTTCGCCGATCGGCCGGACGCGCTGGCCGAGACCGCCGAGCTGGCCGCCCGGTGCGCCTTCACGCTGAAGGATCTCGGCTATCGCTTCCCGGACTTCCCGGTCCCGGACGGAGGCTCGCCGATCGCCTACCTCCGGGCGCTGTCGGAGACCGGGGCGCGCGAGCGCTACCGGCGGGTCGGCGAGCGCGTCCGGCGTCAGCTCGATCGGGAGCTCGATCTCATCGAGAAGCTCGACCTGGCGGGCTACTTCCTGATCGTCTGGGACATCGTCCGCGAGTGCCGGGCGCGGGGCATCCTCGTGCAGGGCCGAGGCTCGGCGGCGAACAGCGCCGTGTGCTACAGCCTGGGCATCACCGCGGTCGACCCGGTCGGGATGGACCTCCTCTTCGAGCGCTTCCTCTCCGAGGAGCGTCACGAGTGGCCCGACATCGACCTCGATCTGCCTTCCGGGGACCGCCGCGAGGCGGTGATCCAGTACGTCTACCAGCGCTACGGGCAGACGGGCGCCGGGATGACGGCCAACGTCATCACCTACCGCCCTCGCCGGGCGGCCCGGGAGGTCGGCAAGGTGCTCGGCTTCCCGCTCGAGATCCTCGACCGGCTCTCGAAGCACGTGAGCGACTGGGAGTACCAGGATCCGGCCGACACCCCGGCCCGCCATCTCGCGCGGGTGGGACTCGACCCCGCCCATCCACGGGTCCGGCGCTTCGCGGAGGTGTGGGCGGCGGTCCAGGGGCTGCCGCGACACCTCGGCCAGCACTCGGGGGGCATGGTGCTCTGCGCCGGGCGTCTCGACGAGGTCGTGCCGCTCGAGACCGCCACCATGCCGGGCCGGGTGGTCGTCCAGTGGGACAAGGACGACTGCGCCGATATGGGGATCGTGAAGGTGGACCTCCTCGGGCTCGGGATGATGGCGGTCCTCGAGGACGCGCTGGTGCTCTGCCGCGAGGCCGGGCACGAGGTCGACCTTGCCCACCTCCCGCCGGACGATCCGCCCGTCTACGCGGCGCTCCAGGCGGCCGACACGGTCGGCGTCTTCCAGGTCGAGAGCCGAGCCCAGATGGCGACGCTCCCGCGGCTCCGGCCCGAGCGCTTCTACGACCTCGTGGTCGAGGTGGCCATCATCCGGCCGGGTCCGATCGTGGGCGACATGGTCCACCCCTACCTGGCCCGCCGGGCGGGACGGGCTCCGGTCAGCTATCCGCACCCCTCGCTCGAGCCGATCTTGAAGCGCACCCTCGGCGTGCCGCTCTTCCAGGAGCAGCTCCTCCGGATGGCCATGGTGGCCGCCGGCTTCACCGGTGGCGAGGCCGAGGAGCTGCGCCGGGCGCTGGGCTTCCGGCGCTCGGAGGCCCGGATGAAGGCGGTGGAGGCGAAGCTCCGGACCGGGATCGCGCGGAACGGGATCACCGGGGAGGCGGCCGAGGAGATCGTGCGGTCCATCACCTCGTTCGCCGAATATGGCTTCCCTGAGAGTCACGCCGCCAGCTTCGCGCTCCTCGCCTACGCGAGCGCCTACCTCAAGGTGCACTACCCGGCTCAGTTCTACGCCGCGCTCCTGAACAACCAGCCGATGGGCTTCTATCACCCGGCCACGCTCGTGAAGGACGCCCAGCGTCATGGCCAGGAAGTCCGCCCGGTCGACGCCACGCGCTCGGACTGGCTGTCGACGGTGGAGGACGGGGCGGTGCGGCTCGGGCTCATGACGGTCAAGGGCCTGCGCGAAGCAGCCGGCCGCCGGCTGGTGGCCGCGCGCCGCGAGCGGGCCTTCGATTCCGTGGACGACGTCGTCGCGCGGAGCACGCTCGCCCGGGACGAGCTCACCCGGCTCGCCGACATCGGCGCCCTCGAGTGTCTCGGGCTCACGCGGCGGGGGGCGCTGTGGGAGGCCGAGCGGGCCGCCCGGCCGCCGGGGCCGCTGTGGGTGGGCCACCGGCCGGCTCCGGACCCCTCGCCGCTCGCGGAGATGACGGTCGAGGAGCGCGTCGTGGCGGACTACCGCGGCACTGGCCTCACGGTCGGGCCGCATCCGATGGCGCTCCGCCGCGCCGAGCTCCGGCGCCTCGGGGTGACCGCGGCTGCCGGCCTGGCCGGAGTCCCCGACGGCGAGCCGGTCCGCATCGCGGGAGGCGTCATCGTCCGCCAACGCCCGGGCACCGCCAAGGGCTTCGTCTTCCTCTCGCTCGAGGACGAGACGGGGATCGCCAACGCAATCGTCCGTCCCGCGATCTTCGAGCGGGACCGCGCGGCGATCGTCCACGAAGCCTTCCTGCTGGTCGAAGGGATGCTGCAGCACCAGGAGGGCGTCACGTCCGTCCGGGCGACCGCCGTGCGGCCGCTTCCCCCATTCCCGGCCGCCGTTCCCTCCCACGACTTTCACTAGGTCATTTCGGGGGGGGCTCGGAAGACCCCCCCGATGCCCCCCCGGCGTGGCGGCGGCAAAGCCGTCGCTCGGAGCACTCCTCGATGAACCGCGCGCTCGGTGGTCGGCGCCGGATTACTCCGACAGACTCCTGGCGCGCGCTGCGCGCCCGGCGTGATCCCGGTCCCTCGGCGGCCCCGCGGCGGCATTGACGTCTCGGAGGGGCGCCGGGTAGACTGACGCTCGAGGCTCGCGGGAGGCCCCAGGGCGCCGTACCGCGAGCCGCGGCGCGGCGTTTTTCGTGGCACGGAGGAGGACTCCGATGACCAGGCGCGTGCTCGTCGCCCTCCTGGCCCTGGCGATGCTCGGCGGGCTCGTGACGTCGGCGCCGCCCGCCGGGGCGCAGGCCCCGAAGTCGCTCCACCTCGTGCTGACGCCGTCCCAGAAGCCGACCGACCTCCTGGCGGCCGGCGAGGAATTCGGCGCGGCCCTCGCCAAGCTGGTCGGCATCCCGGTCCGGGTGACGGTCGCCTCGGACTACGCGGCGGTCGTCGAGGCGCTCCGCAACAAGACGGCAGACCTCGCGTTCGTGCACCCGGCCGGCTACGTGCTGGCCAACCGGGAAGCCAAGGCGATGATCGTCGCGCAGGACCGCTGGCATGGCAACACCTCCTACCGGTCGCGCATCTACGTCCGGAAGGAATCGGGGCTCAAGTCGCTCGAGGAGCTCCGGGGCAAGACGATCGCCTTCGTGGACCCCGCCAGCACGTCGGGATACGTCTGGCCGATGCTCCTCCTGATCAAGCGGGGCCTGGTCCAGAACCGTGACCCGAAGAGCTTCTTCAAGGAGGCCGTGTTCTCGGGCTCCCACGACGCCGGCCTCCAGGCGCTCCTCAAGGGCCACGTGGATGCGCTGGCCTCGTTCGACCAGGCCCGCGAGCAGTACCTGAAGGACCCGGCGGAGCGCGAGCGCCTCAGCTGGGTGGCCGAGACCGATCCCATCCCGGAGGGCGGCATCTGCGCGCGGGACGGCCTGGATCCGGCCGTCGTCGCCAAGGTGCGGGCGTCGCTCGTGGCGATGCGCGGAGCGGAGTACGAGCCGCTCCTGAAGAAGCTCTACGACATCGACGGCTTCGAGCCGGTCGACGACCGCGTGTACGAGCCGGTGCGGGCGGCGATGGATCTGGTCGGCTGGCGCCCGAAGCGCTGAAGGCTCGCGACCGATACCCGTCGCCCCCAGTCGTCCTCCGCCGGGCCCCGCCTCGTCGATGATCGAGGTCGAGGGCCTCCGCGTCGTCCTCCCTCCGGACACCCTCGCGCTCTATGGCGTGGACGTGTCGGTGGCGCCCGGTGAGTTCGTCATGATCATCGGCCGGAGCGGCGCCGGCAAGACCACCTTCCTGCGCTCGATCAACCGCCTGGTCGAGCCCACCGCCGGCGTCATCCGGGTGGCCGGTCAGGCGGTGACCGGCGCCGAGCCGGCCGAGCTGCGCCGCGTTCGCCGCCAGATCGGGATGATCTTCCAGCAGTTCAACCTGATCCGCCGCGCCTCCGTCCTCACCAACGTCCTGGCCGGTCGGCTCGGGTACGTCCCGGTCGGTCCGAGCCTCCTCGGTCGCTTCCCGGCCCGCGACCGGGCCATGGCCCTCGAATGCCTGGCCCAGGTCGGCCTGGCCGACCTGGCGGACCGCCGGGCGGACTCGCTCTCGGGCGGCGAGCAGCAGCGGGTGGCCATCGCCCGCGCACTGGCCCAGGCTCCGGGGGTGATCCTGGGCGACGAGCCGACGGCGAGCCTCGATCCGCAGCTCACCGGCAGCATCATGGGGATCCTCCAGCGGATCAACCGGGAGCGTCGCCTCACGCTCGTCGTCAGCCAGCACCAGCTCGCGACGGCCCTCGAGTTCGGCACCCGCATCGTCGGCTTCCGGGCAGGGCGGATCTGCTTCGACGGACCCCCGGCGAAGGTGACTCCGGGCGTCGTGGAGGCGATCTACGGCGAGGAGTCTCCGGAGTGAGCCGGTGGCAGGCGTCGATCCTGGCCGGGGCGGCGGTCCTGGTCGCCCTGGCCTGGGACACCGGGGCGGACCCGATCCGCTTCGTGCGCGGGATGCCCTGGATGGCGGACTTCGTGCGGCGGTCGCTGCCGCCGGACTTTTCGGTTCTGGTGCCCGCGCTGGAGGGCGCGTGGCGGACGCTGGAGATCGCGCTCCTTGGCACGGCGGTGGCAGCCGCCCTCGCCGTGCCGCTCGGGTTCCTGTCGGCGCGCAATGTGGCGCCGCCGTCCGCCTTCTATCCGGCCCGGGCGGCGCTGAACTTCTTCCGCAGCATCGACACCCTGGTCTACGCCCTGCTCTTCGTGGCCGCGGTGGGGCTCGGCCCCTTTCCCGGGGTCCTGGCGGTCGTCGCATACACCACCACGTCGCTCGCCAAGCTCTACTCGGAGACCATCGAAGGCATCGATCCCGGCCCGGTGGACGCCATCACCGCGACCGGGGCCAGCCGCCTCCAGGTGCTCCGCTTCGCCGTGCTCCCCCAGGTCCTGCCGCTCTTCCTCTCGTACGTCCTCTACCGGCTCGAGTCGAACATCCGCGCGGCCACCGTGCTGGGATTCGTGGGGGCGGGCGGGATCGGGTTCTACCTCCAGACCTACCTCCGGATGATCGACTATCCGGCGGCCTCGACGGTGCTCCTGGTCACCGTCGTCATGGTGATGGTGGTCGACTTCGCGAGCTCGCGGCTGCGAGCCCGGCTGGTCTGACGGGCCCGGCTACCCAGCGGTCCGCGCGAGCACGGGCGCCCGCCGGCGGCGGCGCGACGGGGCCGCCACCTCGCGCACCGCCGCTCGCAGGGCCTGGAGGAAGGCGAGCGCTTCCACGCTCAGGGTCCGGTGGCGGGGGTGGATCACGTCGAGGCTCCGACTCAGCGGCTCGGCGCCCGCGATCTCGACCGCCACCAACGTCGCCCGGCGGATCTCCTGGGCGACCGCCAGGTGGGGGAGGAAAGCCAGCCCGAGCCCCCGCTCGACCATCTTCTTCGCGGTCTCGATCGTCTCCACTTCGAGGACGACGTTGGGGACGAGGCCGGCCCGGCGGAACAGCCCGTGGGTCAGGGTCCAATCGCTCGAACCCCGGTCGAAGAAGATGAGCGGTCGATCCGCCACCTCTTCCAGACGCGCGCGCCGCCCGCGCACGAGGCGATGCGCCCGATCCTGCACCAGGACGAGTGGATCGTCGCCCAGGCTCAGCGTTTCGACGGCGGGATGCTGGAGCGACCGGGCCAGGCCGATCTCCACCTCGCCGTGGAGGACCATCTCCAGCACCTCCTTGGAGTGGCCGGATCGGACCGTCATCATCACGCTCGGGTGCGCGGCCTGGAACCGCTTGAGCACCGCCGGCAGGAGGTACGTGCAGATGGAAAGGGCGGCGCCGATCTGGAGCGCGCCGCCGCTGGCCGGCCGCAGCTCGTGGACGGCCTGGCGGGCCAGCGCGACGGCGTGCAAGAGCTGCTCGGCGTGCGGCCGGAGCGCGCGCCCGGCCGGGGACAGACCGAGCCCGCCGCGGGTGCGCTCGAAGAGTGAGACGCCCAGCGACGTCTCCAGCGCCCGGATCCGGGCGCTCACGGCCGGCTGACTGATCCGGAGCGCGGTCGCCGCCCGGCGGAAGCCGCCGAACGTCCCCACGGCCAGGAAGGTTTCGACCTGATCGATCTCCACGGCGCGACTCGTGGCCCGGGCCCATTATACGGACCGGCCGCCGACCGCGCAAAATTTGCCGATCAGATTTCCTGATCGCTTCGATAAAGACAATCATCTTGCCCGTCACCCCCATTCACCGGCACAGTGCTAATAGAAGCCCGGGTGCCGCCCGGAGCGGACCCGGCCAGGAGGTCCTCCATGAACGAGCGATGCTGGTGCGGTGATCCCCTGCGACACGCCTACGAGAGCTGGACGTGCGCCCGATGCCGACGTCCCTGCTGCCCGGCGTGCGCCGAACTCGACGAGATCGCGCCGACGTGCGTGGCGTGCCGGGAGCCCGGCCGCGGAGCGGAGGCCGCCGCCTGACGGCAACTCGGCCTGAGGTGGCGCGCCCGAACGCGGGAACGGTCCGGGGTCCATTCAACTGGTCCGCGCCGAAGGGAGACGGGATCCATGGAGAGCAAGGGCAAGGCGTTCCGCGAGCTCCTGCGGGAGGAGCCGCACGTGTTCACCGGCGGCATCTACTCACCGCTCGACGCGCAGATCGCCGAACGGGTCGGGATGAAGGCGATCTACATGAGCGGCTACTCGGTGGCCATGCTGAACGGGTGGCCGGACATGGGGTTCCTCACGATGACCGAGATGACCCGGACGGCCTCGATGATCGCCAGCGCCGTCGCCATCCCGATCATCGCCGACGCCGACGATGGCTACGGATCGGCGCTCAACACCATGCGAACCGTCGCCGAGTTCGTGAAGACGGGTGTGGCCGGCATCCATCTGGAGGACCAGCAGTACCCGAAACGCTGCGGGCACATCGCCGGGAAGACGGTCGTGTCGCGCCCGGAGGCGATCGGGAAGTTCCGGGCCGCGGTGGCCGAGCGTGATCGCCTGGATCGCGACTTCGTGCTGATCGCGCGGACCGATGCCTACGGGGCGGTCGGCGGGAGCATGGAAGAGGCGATCGCGCGGAGTCGCGCGTACGCCGACGTGGGGGTGGATCTCGTCTGGTGCGAGCTCTCGAAGTCGGAGCGCCGGCCGGCCGAGGTCTTCGCCGAGGCCATGCGGAAGAGTCATCCCGATCTGCCGCTGGCGTTCAACTACTCCTCCTCGTTCAAGTGGCACGCGGACCCCGCTCCCCTGACGTTCCGGGAGTTGGGCGAGCTCGGCTATAAGTTCATCTTCATCACGCTGTTCGGTGCCCACGCGGCGATGTATGGCGTCTGGAACGCCATGGAGGACCTGGTCAAGAACCAGGAGGCCGCCCAGTGGTCGCTCGAGAAGTTGAAGAGCGGGCACCCGACCGAGAGCCACCACGTCATGGCCCGGGTCGCGCACTTCCAGGAGATCGAGCGCCGCTTCGTGCCGGGGGCCGCCGACCGCCACCAGGCGTCCGCCGGCTTCGGCGAGGGCGGGCACTAGGTCATTTTCGGGGGAAGCCTCGGGGAACCCCCTGAGGCCCCCGGTGCCGTCGCCTGCGCCAGCGGCGCCTGGGCTTCCTCCCAGGCGCCGGTCCGGCGTATGCTGAGGATGGCGGTTCCCGATCCGGCTAAGACGCCGTCCCGCGACGGCTGACCGTAATCCCCTTCCGCAGGTAGGCCCGTTAGGAACGAGCTGAGGAGGCCGAGGCGATGATCCGCGAGGACATTCTCCAGAAGTTCCCCGAGCTCTTCGGGACCAAGACGGTGAACGGCCGAGAAGTCAACGTCGAACAGGCGATTGCCACACTCACCGGAGAGCTCGGTCCCGAGATCGCCGCGGCCCTCACCGCGCGCCGGGCGCTCCTGCAGTCCCCCGCGCCGGTCCGCGAGAAATATGCCTGGCCCAAGTGGGACGACACGTTCGAGGATCCCGTCACGGGGCGGTTCTGGACGTTTCGCCAGATCGTCCAGGGCCTGATCGACAACGCTCTCGGTCGGGACAGCGAGTGGCGCTGGCGGCTCAACGACGAGGTGCCCATCCCGCCGGGCGCCCACCCGTTGACGAATCCCGGCCTGGAGCTGACCGGGCCGTGGCATCCGCTGGACATGGCCTTCAACGCGTTGAACAGCCCGGCGCCCATGAACATGCCGGACTTCGAGGACGCCTCCCCGCCCCATTTTCAGCCCGATGGCACACCCACGAATCAGCCGGTGGGGATCTTCGCAGCCATGCAGAACGCCAAAGAGATTTTCGAGGGCCGCTGGGCCGGCCGCCCCTACGAGGTGGTGAAGAAAGGCCAAGCGCGCGCGTACACGATCAAAACGTCCCCGGCGCAGTGGCCGACCCGGTTTGCGCGGCCTCCCGGCATCCACGTGCGGTACGACCACGTTCGGGTCGACGGCCACCCGGTGCCCGGGGTGATTCCCATCACCCTCCTCTGGGCCCTCAACAACTATGGGTCTCTCACCCAGGCTGGCACCGGCGTGTATTTCTACATCCCGAAGATCCAGACCCCCCGGGAAGCCCTCGTCGTGGAGAAGCTCCTGGCGCGGCTGGAAGGCATGATCGGTGTCCAGCCCGGCACCATCAAGATCAAAGTCCTCTACGAGGAGGGGAATGCGGGCCGGTTCTTGCCGGCGATCGCCTGGGTCTTGCGGCGCCGGCTCCTCGGGACGAACGTCGGCCGCTGGGACTACCTGGCCAGTCTCATCGAGATGTGGAAGGACGACCCGCACGGCGTCTTTCCGGATCCGCAGTCGATCGGCATGGCCTCCCCGAACATGATCGCGTATCAGCGGTATAACGCGCTGGTGATGCTCATGGCCGGCATGAAGAGCGGCGAGCTCAGCCACGGGGCCCCCATCGGCGGGATGGCGGCAGTCATGATCTACCCACCCACCGACCCCTATGGCCGCTCGAAGTACAACCCCCTGGCCCTGCGGGCGATGGTCATCGACAAGCTGCGCGAGCGCCTGTTGGGTCTCGTGTTCATGCCCGAGGAGCCGCTGCCCGCCGGTCAGCCCCCCACCCTCGAGGACATCTTGGCCGGCCGAGTGAAGGGTCGGCTGTATGATGCCTATCGGCAGAGCTGGGTCGCCAGCCCGGAACCGACTTACGTCGCCGCTGGCAATGCCCCGTTGCGGGCTCCCGTGGCGGAGCTCCAGGGGATCCTCGATGCGTCGCCAGAGACGGTGGACGTGAAAGGCCACCCGGTGCCGACGGTGGCCAGTGGGCTGGTTGACGCGGAGCGGCTCCTGCTGCAGTCCCGCGGCTTGTTGAACCCGAAGGGCGCGATCACGCCCTGGGTCATCACCAAGGACATGTTCAGCACGCCGGAGAACCTCTTCACGCCAGAACTGTGGGACAGCATCTACGGGGTGCCGAAGGGTGAGATCACCATCGAGCACATTCAACACGCGTTCTACATGGCGGCGAACTATGGCTTCCAGATTCTCAATGGGAACTTCGCGGCCGCCATCGACGACTACGAGCTGTTCCTGCGGTTCATGAATGACCTCGCCACTTACCGGATCGATGTGTCCTGGCTGTGGAGCCTCGTGCATCACGAGGCCGCCATCACCAAGGCCGGCTCCCTCAAACGGCCCGCGCTGACCGAGGATGGGGTCGTGCCGGCGGTGAACGCTTTCCAGGTCAAGGCCGGGACCCGCTTCACCAAGGAGCTGTTCGAGAAGCTGTGGGACTACCACAACGAATGGACGGCGGCATTCTTCGCCGAGCTGGACCACCGCGGCGATCCCGGCCGCTTCGACCGCGCCAAGGCGCCCCTCATCATGGAGCTCTTGAAGCGGCAGCTCTCGTCGCCCCGCTACATCCAGCACAGCGCCCGCGTGCTCTTCGTCGTGGGGCAGGCGAACGAGCCGGAGCGCGCGCAGATCCTCGAGGCGATCTTCGACCTCTCCCGCGAGGAGATCGTCAAGCGCATTCACGC
Source organism: Candidatus Methylomirabilota bacterium (assembly GCA_036005065.1). NCBI lineage: Bacteria > Methylomirabilota (SeqCode) > Candidatus Methylomirabilota bacterium. Next base: position 13,795 of record DASYQW010000161.1, read on the forward strand.
CGGCACCCTGAACACGATCGCGCTGGGCGCTCACGACTATATCTATGACATCTTTCCGGGCATCGAAGGAGACGAGCGCCCGGCGGTGAGATCAGAGACCTTGGCCTCCGCCAGAACGTGAGGTGGGCATCCCGTCGTCGTCAAGCCCGCGCACCCCCGGGCAACCCCGACGCGCCCCCGCGCTCTGGACATGGCAGGGCTATCTGGCCGGGCGTATGCTGGGAGGGGAAGTCTCTTATGCGGGCGCCCAAGCTCAGCGACGACCAGCTTCAGGAGATGTATCACGCCCTCCGCCTTTCCCGGGCCTTCGAGGAGCGGCTCTCCCTGCTCCACCGGCAGGGGAAGATCCTGGGGGGCATCTACTCGGGGATCGGCCAGGAAGCGATCACCGTCGGCAGCGCCTACGGGCTGCGCCGCGAGGACTTCATCAGCCCGCTTCACCGCGACCTGGGCGCCTTGCTCGTCAAAGGGGTGCCGCCGGGCGTCCTCATGGCCCAGGTCTTCGGCAAGCGCGACGGGCTCTCGCGCGGCAAGGACTCCTACCTCCACTCGGGTGATACCTCGCTCGGCGTCTATGGCAACACGTCGATGCTCGGCTCGAATCTGCCGGTGGCGTGCGGCCTCGCCTATGGTTTCAAGCTGCGCAGCCAGGACCACGTCGTGGTCGCCTACTTCGGCGAGGGCGCCGCGAACTACGGCGACGTGCACGAGGCGATGAACTTCGCCGCCATCCAGCGGCTCGGGATCGTCTTCGTCTGCGAGAACAACCTCTACGCCTACTCCACGCCGTTCGAGAAGGCTTTCGCCATCCCCGAGGTCTCGGTGCGCGCTCAGGCGTACGGCTTCCCGGGCGTCGACGTGTATGGCAACGACCTCCTCCGCGTCTACGCCGCCACCCAGCGGGCCATCGCGCGGGCGCGGGCCGGCGAGGGCCCGACCCTGATCGAGTGCAAGACCTTTCGGTGGCACGGCCACTCCGAGCACGACAAGGCGTCGTACCGGACCGAGGAGGAGCTCCTGGAGTGGAAGGCCCGCGACCCGATCCCCCAGTTCGAGCGCTATCTCACCGAGAAGCGGCTCCTGAACGACGCGAGCCGGGATGAGATGACGGCCCGCGTGGAGCGCGAGATCGACGAGGCCGTCGCGTTCGCCGAGTCGAGCCCCTGGCCCGAGGGGCCGGAGGCACTCGAGGACATCTATGCCCCCTGAGGCCGGCCGCTCTACCGACGAGGTGACCTATCTCGAGGCCATCCGCCAGGCCCTGTGGGAGGAGATGGAGCGGGACGAGGCGGTCTTCTGCCTCGGCGAAGACATCGGCGCCTACGGCGGCGCCTTCCAGATCACCAAGGGCTTCGTGGAGCGGTTCGGCGAGGCCCGCACCCTCGATACGCCCATCTCCGAGTCGTGCATCGTCGGGGTGGCGACCGGGGCCGCCCTGATCGGCTTCCGGCCCGTCGCCGAGATGCAGTTCGGCGACTTCATCGCGTGCGGGTTCGACCAGGTGGTCAACCAGGCGGCCACGCTGCGCTACCGCTACGGCGGCCGGCAGACGGTGCCGATCGTCATCCGCTGCCCGTGCGGGGCCGGCGTCCACGGCGGGCTCTACCACTCGCAGCAGCCAGAGGCCTGGTTCGTCCACCGTCCGGGGCTCAAGGTCGTCGCGCCGGCGACGCCCTACGACGCCAAGGGTCTCCTCAAGGCGGCGATCCGCGACGACAACCCGGTCCTCTACTTCGAGCACAAGGGGCTCTACCGACGGATCAAGGGCCCCGTCGGCGACGCCGAGACCGTGGTGCCCCTCGGCGTCGCCGACATCAAGCGCCCCGGCGACGCCCTCACCGTGGTGACCTACGGCGCGATGGTGCACCCGTGCCTCGAGGCGGCGGCCCGGCTGGCCGACGCCGAGAGCGTGGAGGCCGAGGTCCTCGATCTCCGGACGCTGGCCCCGCTCGACCGGGAGGCCATCCTGACGTCGGTCCGCAAGACCTCCAAGGTCGCCATCGTCCACGAGGCGTCGCGGACGTGCGGCGTCGGGGCCGAGGTCGCGGCGTTCGTCGCCGAGGAGGCGTTCGAGGACCTCGATGGGCCGATCGTGCGCGTCACGACGCCCGACGTCCACCTGGCGCCCTTCAGCCCGCCGCTCGAGGAGTACGTCCTGCCCAACACGGAGAAGATCTTCGCCGCCCTGCGGAAGCTGGCGGCGTATTGAGAGCCGTGGAGGAGCCGATGCGGGACGTGGCCGTGCGAGGACGACGGGAAGCAGCGGGCGGCTGGTGGGGGGGGTTGGGGGGAAGCGGCAGCAGGCGCTCCCGCCCCAAGCTGAACTGAGGCCGCAGTGGCCACGACCGTCCTCATGCCGCACATGGGCGAGTCCATCGTGGAGGGCAAGGTGCTCCGGTGGGTCCGCCGCGAAGGCCAGGCCGTGCAGAAGAACGAGACCATCGCGGAAGTCGAGACGGACAAGGCCGACGTCGAGATCCCGGCGCCCACCGACGGCGTGCTGGCCAAGATCCTCGTGCCCGAGGGCGCGACCGCCGCGGTCGGCGCCGAGCTGGCGGTGATCGAGCCGGCGGGCGCGGCGGAGGTCCGAACGGCCGAGCCGCCGCGGCCGGCGCCGGCCGCCCGGCGGCCCGCCGCGCCCGAGGCCGCTGAGCCCGAGGCCGCTGAGCCCGCGGCCGCCGCCCCCGCCCGCCCGGCCGCGCCCGCGCCGCGACCCGTCCCGGCCCGGCCGGCCGAGGCCGCGCGACCACCGCACGCGACGCCGGACGAGGGCGAGCCGGCCCCGACCGGGCGGCGGGTGATCAGCCCGGTCGTGGCCAAGCTCATGGAGCAGCACGAGCTGACGCTGGCCGACCTGGAGCGGGTCGAGGGCAGCGGGCTCGGGGGGCGCGTGACGAAGCAGGACCTGCTGGCCCATCTCGAACGCCGCCAGGCGCGTGCCGCCGCGCCCGAGCGGCCGCCGCCGGACAGCCGCGCCCGTGTCGGGCCCGAGCCGCGACCAGCGCCGGCGGGGCCGGCCCGGCCGGCCCCGGCGGAAGCCCGGCCGTCGGGCGCGACCGAGGACGAGCCGGTCGAGGTCGTCCCGCTGGAGGGCCTTCGCAAGGCGATCGCCGAGCACATGGTCGCCTCGGTGCGCACGGCGCCGCACGTCACCACGGTGGCCGAGGTCGACGTGACCGAGCTGGTCCGCTTCCGCGCGTATTACAAGGCCCGCTTCGAGAGCGAGGTGGGGGCCCCGCTCACCTATCTGCCGTTCATCGTGCGGGCGCTGCTGGCCGGGCTCCGGGCCTTTCCCATGCTCAACAGCTCGCTGGAGGGCGAGCGCATCCTGGTCCGCCGCTACTACCACATCGGCGTGGCGGTGGCCGCCCCGGAAGGGCTCCTGGTCCCGGTCCTCCGGCACGCCGACCGACTCTCGGTGCGGGAGCTGGCGCGGGCGATCCACGACCTCGTGGAGCGGGCCCGGGTGCGGAGGCTCCGACCCGAGGAGCTGGGCGGGGGGACGTTCAGCGTGACCAACCCGGGGGTCTTCGGCGGGGTCCTCTCGACCCCGATCATCCACCAGCCTCAGGCAGCCATCCTGGGCGTCCAGGCGATCCGCACGCAGCCGGCCGTCCGCGACGGCCAGATCGTGCCGCGGGAGCTCATGTACCTCTGTCTCTCCTACGACCACCGCATCGTGGACGGCGCCACGGCCGTCCAGTTCCTTCAGCATCTCCGAGCCGATCTCGAGCATCCGCTGGCGCTCTTGATCTGACCGGCGACGGTCCCGGCCGGGCGGGGGATTTCCGGCCCCACCGGACTTGTGCTAAAGAGGGGCTGTGCCGTGGCTGGTGGTGCACGAAGAGGGCGAAGCCCCGCGGGTCCTGGAGATCGTGCGGCCGCCGTTTCGGATCGGCCGCCGGGCGGGCAACGACCTGATCCTGGCTGACGCGGGGGTCTCCCGCGCGCACAGTCTGATCGACCGCTATGGCCAGGGCTGGCACCTCGTCGACCTCGGCGGGGCGAACGGCACCTACCTGAACGGCCGGCGGCTCGCCACGAACCAGACCGAGCGGCTCCACCCGGGGGACGAAATCGGGGTGGGCGGGGTCAGCATCCACTTCTTCGAGAAGCCGCCGGACACCGCCCTGGTCGCTCCGCCGCCGTCCGACGAGACCACCGACCGGACGCGGGTCACGCTCTCGCGCGCCCCCGACTTCGTCCGGTCACTCGACCAGGTCGCGCTCCCGCGGAGCGTCGAGTACTTCACGGTCCTCCACGAGCTGGCCAAGCTCCTGCTGGCCGCCCGCGAGCTGCGGGAGATCGGTCAGACGGCCCTGGACCTGCTCTTCCGCGTGTTGCCGGTCGAGCGCGCAGCGATCGCGCTCTCCACTCCGGATGGTTCGCTGGCCACCCTGGTGGAGCGCACGCAAAAGGGCAACGCCCAGGTGGCGATCAGCCACACGATCAGCAGCTGGGTTCTGCGGGAGCGGGTCGCCGTCATCACGTCCGACGCCCGCCACGATCCCCGGTTCCAGCGGGGCGAGAGCATCCACGTGTACAACGTCCGCTCCGCGATGTGCGTGCCGCTCTGGTCGGCCACGGATACCCTGGGGGTGCTCTACCTGGACAACCTCTTCGACGCCCACGCTTTCACCGAGGAGGAGCTCGAGCTGGTGACCGCGGTCGCCAACCAGGTGGCGATCGGCATGCGCCAGATCCGTCTCGTCGAGCAGATCCGCGACGAGGCGATCATCCGCGCGAACCTCTCCGGCTACCATTCCCCCGACGTGGTCGAGATGATCCTGCGGCACTCCCGCCAGGGCCGGAGCCTGGGGATCGAGGTCACCGAAGAGGTCGTGACCGTCCTCTTCGGCGACATCTGCGGCTTCACTCCGCTGTCCGAGCGGCTCTCGGCCGCCGAGCTGGCGGCCCTCCTCAACGTGTTCTTCGACCGGATGACGCGGGCGATTTTCGACTTCAAGGGCTCCGTCAACAAGTACATCGGCGACGCCATCATGGCGATCTTCGGGGCCCCGCTCCCGATGGGGAACCACGCCGAGCAGGCCGTGGGGGCGGCCCTCCGCATGCAGGCGGAGGCCCGGGCCGTCCAGGAGACGCTCCCGGCCGACCGTCGCTTCCAGGTGCGGATCGGCGTCAATACCGGCCGGGTGGTCGTCGGCAACATCGGCTCGCCCCAGCGCATGGAGTTCACGGTGCTGGGCGACACCGTGAACGTGGCCCAGCGGCTCGAGTCCATCTGCGAGCCCGGCCGGGTGTTCGTCGGCGAGGAAACCTACCTCGAGACGCGCGAGCTCTTCCGCTATCGGGGCCTCGGGGAGGTGGCGCTCAAGGGCAAGCAGCAGCACACGCGCGCCTACGAAGTCCTCGCCTGACCCGGGGCGCCTCGCCCGCAGGCCGGGGAGGGTCCCTCCGCGTCACCCGAGGAGCGCCGGCAGCGGCGGAAAGGTCGCCCCGGGATGCGCGGCGACGCGCCCGAGCCACTCCGCCAGGAACTCCCAGAACGCCTCGTCCATGTCGCGGTGGTGCGTGAGGAGGCCGGTCGCCTCGTTGGCGTCCGCGCGGCCCCTCCGCCGATCGGCGAGGTGCGCCCGGAGGCCGTCCAGCGTCGCCGCGGCGCCGGCGAAGCGCTTGGCCTCGCGCCAGACGATGGGATCCGCGTGGCAGTTGAGCCTTCGGAGTTCCGGCGCGGGGTCGCCGGGGTGGCGCCGCCCGAAGGCCGAGAGCGCGCGGCAGCCGGCGCGGGAGAGTCCCTGGAGGACCGCGGGGGCGATGCGGTTCCACGGCGGCACGAAGACGGGCAGCCATCGGGCTCCGAAGGCCGCCGCGAGGTCGGCGCGCCCGGCGGTCACCTCGGCGAGGACGACCTCGGGAGGCCGGGCCGCCCCGCATTCGGCCGGGCGCACTTTGCGCTCGCCCGGCGGCGCGACGGTCTCGTGGTTCGCGTGCGCCCAGCCGTGCTGGAGGACGGCGACCGAGCCCGGCGCACCCCGGATCGCCGCGGCGACCTCGGGGATGAGCCACGCCGGCACGACGGCGAGCCCGAGCGGTATCCCGGTGCGCCCCGCCAGGGCCAGCAGCCGATCGAAGCCCGGATGGGGACGGCCGGCATCGTCGTCGCGCCACCAGAGGCTGGCCTCTCGTCCGTCCCGGTGCCAGGCGTCGAGCTCGGCCGCCAGCCTCTGCCAGGCGCCGTCGTCCCAGGCCGCACTCATCCGGGAGTATCGCCGGACGGGCTGACCTGGCGGCGGTACACGTAGTAGCGGTCGGCGTGCTCGACGGCGCCGGTGGTGTCGACCCGCAAGAGCCGCCAGCCTCGCTCGAGCGACAGATCCTGATCGCTGAGCACGACGGCGCCCGGCGTGAGCCAGGGGTGAATGTGTGCCAGCACGAATTCAGGCAGCCGCTCGTCCTCCGAATCGCCGCGGCCGACGTCCAGATGAGCCAGGATGACGCGGCCGGTGAAGCGGCAGTGGAGGGCGGTATCGGCGAGCACCGCGTCGAACTCGCCGAGGTAGAGGTGATCGGCGGGCGGTCGGGAGCGCGGGTGACAGACATCGCGCCGGTCGAAGCAGAACACCTCCCGTCCCGGGAAGCGCTCCCGGAGATGGGAGTAAGAGCGCCCGGTGCCGAGGCCGAACTCGACGAGGACGCCGTCGGCCCCGGTCAGCCAGCTCGCGGCGAGGTTGATGCTGTCCCGCTTCGCGATCGACTGGCGGATATGGGAATCCAGGCGACTCATCCGGGTCCGCCCCGCCGCGCCGCGACGACGCCGTCGACCATGCCCGCCAGGAGCGCCGCGGCGCGGGCGGCCCCACCCGTATCGAGGCGGGCCGGGGCGGGAAGGTCCGGCGCGGCGAGCGCGGCCTCCATCGCGGCGGCGAGCCGGGCCGGGCCGAGCTCCGATTCCGGGACCACCGTGAGCCGCCCGCGGGCGGCGAGGAGTCGAGCCCGGAGCGGTTGCTCGTCACCGCTTCCCTCGAAGGGCACCACGACGGCCCGGACGCCGCTCTGGAGGACGTCGAGCACGGTGTTGTATCCCGCCTGGCTGATCGAGAGCGCAGCCCCGCGCAGGAGCGCCGGGAAGTCGTCGCGGAAGCGCTCCACGACGACCCCGGGCCGGCCCGCCTGGGGCGGAAGGGCGGCCGCCTCCGCGGCGAGCTCGGCCTGGACGTCGGCGGGCAGGTAGGGCCCGGTGATGAGGCGCCAGGGCAGCGCGGCGGCCGCGGGAGCGAGGGCCCGTGCCGCCAGTGCCGCGCGGAAGAGCGGGCCCGCCACGCGCCCGCCGCCTCCCGACACCACGACTTCGCCCCGGGGTGTCGCCTCGCCGGGCGGGGCGGGGTCCGGCACCACGTACCCCGTGTAAACCAGCCGGTCGGCCAGGGCGCCGGCCAGGCCGAAGGTGCGGTCGAGCGGGATCAGATCGGGACTCCCGTGCACGAGGACGCGGTCCACCCACTGCATGATCACGGCCACGACGCTCAGCTCGTACCACGACGGGTTCTTCTTGCTCACCACGATGTCGCGCACACTGACCGCCACTCGCGGAGCCGCGTCGCCGCGTCGAGCCCGATCGGCGGCGAGCTGGAGGAGCAGGGGGCCGAGCTCGAAGGCCAGGGCGTGACGACCGAAGGGGAACAGCTCGAGCAGCACGATCGCGGGATCGTGCCGGACGAGCAGCGCCAGGAGCGCCGCGCGCCGCTCGGCGAGGTACCGCGCGTCCGGCGGGCGCCCGTCGGGCCGCGCGATGGTGCTGGCCGCCTCGTCGGCGGCGGCGAGGGGCGGAAGCGCGACGGGCTCGACGCCGCCGAGCTCGAGGCCGGGCACCGGCAGGCCGCCGGTCACGAACAGGACGTGCTCGCCGCGCTTCGCGAGCGCGCGGGCGAGGAGGGCCGCCCGCTGCACGTGGCCGAGGCCCAGCAAGTGCTGACAGTGGAGAAGGATCGGCGGTCGCGCCACGGCGCCCCGGGCGGTCACAGCGGCGTGAGCGGCTCGTTGAGTGTCACGAGCTGAAGGTGGCCATCGCCTCGCCGTCGGATGCGGTGGAGCCGGTCAGGCAGCAGGCGGAGCGGAGCCGGCGGCCTCAGGTCCCAGCCGATCGCCGCGGCGAGGAGGGCTCGGATGACGCCGCCGTGGGTGACGGCGGCCCACGTCTCGTGGCCGCGGCCGGCCGCGATCTCGTCGAGCCACGCCCGGACGCGGGCGAGAACCTCCGCCGGCGACTCCCCGCCGGGCGGTCTCGCGTCCCACCCCCCGCCCTCCGTGAGCGCGTCGATCTCGTCGAAGCTTCGCCCGTGCCACGCCCCGTAGTGCATCTCGATGAGCCGCGCGTCGCGCACCGGCTGGCTCGCGCCCAGCCGGGCGGCGGTCGCCAGGGCCCGCTGCAGCGGACTCACGGCCCAGGCGAGCCGGCCGTCCGCATGAAGCCGCGCCAGGTCGGCCGGGAGTCGCCAGCGCGCGACCTGCGCCTCGCCGTCGGCCGACAGCGGCGGGTCCGCGTGGCCCAGGATGCGCCGCTCGGCCGTCCACGTCGTGGCGGCGTGGCGGATGAGGGCCACGTGCGTCGACCTCACGCTGGGGAGCCTGCCGGCACGCGACTCCCCAGCGAAAGACGGGCGAGGCCGTCCCGGAGCCGCCGGGTCCACGCCTCCATCGTCCGCTCGGCGGCGACGAAGGCGCGAGCGGCGTGCCCCATCTCGCGGCACCGGGCCGGGTCGTCCAGGAGCTGGGCGATTCCCGCGGCATAGGCGGCGGGTGTCGCGTCGGTCAGGAGGCCGCCGCCTGGCGCCACCATGAAGTCCGGGCCGGGTCCCCGGCAGGCCACCACGGGCAGCCCGGCGGCCGCCGCCTCCAGGTAGACGAGCCCGAGGGCGTCCCCGATTCCGGGGAAGGCGAAGAGGTCCGCCCCGAGATAGACAGCCGGCAGCGCCGCGGGCTCGAGCGCGCCGAGGAGGCACACCCGGTCCGCCGGCACGGCGGCCAGGACCGCCTCCACCGCGCGGCGGGCCGGCCCGTCCCCCACGACGACGAGATGCCACCGGCGGCCGGCACTCTCGCGCGAGAGCTCGGCGAGCGCCGCGGCGAGGAGTCGGTACGAATCGAGCTTGTCCGCCTCGCGCATCATGGCGACACACAACACGAGCGGGCCCTCCGTGGCAGGGATCCGACGGGCCAGCGCCGCCCGATGCCGCGCCCGGACCGTCTCACTCGCCGCGAATCGCGCGAGGTCCACGGCCGGGGGCAAGAGCAGCAGCCGCTCGGCCGCGAACCGCGGACCCCGGATCGCCGCCAGCCGCGGCACGTCGCGCGGGCTCATGGCGAAGATGAGGTCCGCTCGCCGGACGGCGAGCCGGGCGGCGCTCACCCACGGGCGGAAGGGTGTCCGGCGGCTCGACGTCGAGAGCGCGGTGTCGACCAGGATGTACGGGAGGGCGAGGGCCGTCGCCACGGGGGGCCCGAGGAGGTCCGGGCACCGGGCGTAGTTCTGGTAGGTCATCCAGCAGCAGGGCTGCGCCGCGTGCGGCCGCCGCCGGTAGCGACGCACGAGCTGGGCCGCGACGAGGGCGGCCCGCCGCTCCAGCCGCACGGCGTCGGCGGGCTCGAAGCGGCGCCGCCAGCTCAGGAGCCGGCTCGCCAGCTCGGGCGCGAGGTCGCAGGCGGTGAGGCCCGCCATCAGCGCCCGCGCGATCTCGCGGTCGCCGGAGGCCTCGCCCTCGAACGGGTGTTTGAGCGGCGCGTAGAAGGCCGCCCGCCGCGCGTTGCTCACGGCACCGGGACGCGGGTCGACCGCACCGGGGCGTCCTCGAGCCAGGGACTCAGGAGCGCGGTGAGGCGCCCGACCCCGGCCTCGAGGTCCCAGCCCTCGGCGACCCGCCGAATGCCGGCCGCACCGAGCCGCCGGCGCGTGGCCGGATCGGCCGCGAGACGGGCGAGCGCCGAGGCCAGCGCCGCCGGGTCCTCGGGCGGCACCAGGACGCCGTTCAGGCCGTCCTCCACGATTTCGCCGACGGCCGCCGCGCGGGTGGCCACGACCGGGAGGCCCTGGGAGAGCGCCTCCACCACGACGTTGGGCAACCCGTCTCGGTCGCCGTCCGCCGCGACCCGCGGGGCGAGGACGAAGAGATCGCTCGTGCGGTAGAGCGCCCGGACGGCCGGATGGTCGAGCTGACCGAGCCAGCGGACGCGCGCCTCCAGGCCGAGGGCGCTCGTGAGGGACCGGAGGCTGGACTCGGCCGGCCCGTAGCCGACGAGCGTGAGGACCGCGTGCCCCGGCAGGCGAGCCAGGGCGCGCAGCACCAGGTCGAAGCCCTTCTTGGGCTGCAGCCGACCCACGGCGAGCAGCCGCACCGGGTCGTTCGCGTCGCGGCCGTCCCGCGGCGAGCCGAAGGTCGCCGGGGGCGCGAAGAAGGCGCGGTCGAGGCCGTGGTAGACGAGATCGACGCGCGCCTGGGGCATGAGGCGCCGGAGGTACTCCCGGTTCTCCGCGGTGCACGTCACGCAGAAGCGTGCCCCGGCGAGCTTCGCGCGGAGCTCCCAGGCCGGTCGCGTCCAGATGTCCTTGGCGTGGGCCGAGAGGCTGTAGGTGAGCCCGGCCATGGCCGCGGCGTACCGCGCCACCGAGGCCGGTGTGTGGAGGAAGTGCACGTGCATGTGGCGGGCCTCCGGCCAGAGCTCGGCGGCGAGGACTCCCGCCTGACCGAAGCGGCGCCCGCGGTTCGGTGTCGGGTCACGCGCGAGGTCGGAGAGCCAGAGGCGGAGGCTCCGGAGGTACCGCCCGGGGGCCCGTCGAAAGGCCTGCAGGTGGCCGCGCAGGACCCGCCGCGGGTCCTCGATCAGGTACTCGGGCAGGTAGAGGACCGGAGCCCGCACCTCGGCGTGGACCGGTTGGGTGATCCGGTCATAGGGGCGGCGCAGCGAGACGATCGCCAGGGCGAACCCCCGGCGCTCGAGGGCGGCCAGCTCCTGCGCGACGAAGGTCTCGGAAACCCGCGGATAGCCCTTGACCACGACGACCAGCGGAGGGCGCGGCCCGAGGGCATCCCGTCGCTCAGACGACGGCGCGGCGCCACTCCTGTCCATTCATCCGCCAGCGAGCGACCGTGGCATTGATCTGCTTGAGCCCGTTCAGCAAGCCGGGGATGCGGTGGCTGGCCGGGAGCGGCTGCTCCGGCAGATGGACGAGGGCCTCGGCGAGCGACTCGGGTGTGAGCCGATCGGGGTGGAGCATCTGGACGAGCCCGAGCTCGCGCGCCGCCTCGGCGCGGAGCAGCTGCTCGGCGCGAGGCGTGACACGGGGAACGATCAGGGTCCGCTTGTTCAGCGAGAGCACCTCGCAGAACGTGTTGTAGCCGCCCAGGCAGACCACGGCGGCCGCCTTCTCCATCAGGTTCTCGAGGTGCTCGTGGAAGGTGAGGGTCATCACCCCGGGGAGCCGCGCAGCCCGCCGCTCGAAGGCGGCTCGCTGGCGGGTCGGCAGGAACGGGCCGTAGACGACCAGCGCCCGCCAGGGCAGTCGCCCGTCGAAGCGCTCGTAGGCGGCCAGGGTCGTGTCCACGAGGTCGGCGCCGTCCCCGCCGCCTCCCGGCGTGACGAGCACGAAGGGTCCCTTGTCGAGGGCCGCCGCCACGTCGGGGGGCAGGTACGCCTCGGGCTGGGGCTCGCGCTGGAGGTACCCCGTGAAGACGGTCTTGGCCGCCACGTCCGCCGGAAGCCCGTAGGCGCTGACTGGATCGTAGATCTGAGGGAGGCCATAGACCCAGATGTGGTCGTAGAGACGTTTGAGGGCGGGCATGACGCGCTTGCGCCGCCACTCCCGGGCCAGGAGGTCCGGGTCGTCCATGATGTCGCGGAGCCCCAGCACGAGGCGACAGCCGCCCCGCCGCTTGAGCAGCCGAAGGGTCTTGGCGACCTCGCCCAGGAGGCCCAGCGGCTCCTTGTCCACCAGGAAGAGGTGCGGGTCGAAGACCTGGGCGGTGTGCTCGATGATCGAGCCCCGGAGGGCGAGGGTGTGCTCGATGTCGACGTCCAGGCTCAAGCTCGTGTATTCCCCGTTTCGAAGCTTGATGATGCCTGGAACCCGGACGAAGTCCACCCGTGCCCGGAAGCTGAAGCGCCCGATGATCGGCGAGCCGCTGAGGATGAGGACGTTGAGCTTCTTGTGATGGCCCACCAGGGCGTGCGCGATGGCCCGGCAGCGCCGCAGGTGGCCGAGTCCGAAGGAGTCGTGGCTATAAATGAGGACGCGGTAGCTGGACCCCCGCGCGGCCGGCTCCGGCCGATGGCGGCCCCCATCCTCCGGCGCTCCGGCATTCGAGCGTGATGGCATCACCCTCGCCCCGTCCTCCCTGTCCCCGCGACCCGTCGAGGGGGCCTCACGGGCCCCGAGGCGGACGACGGCCAGGGCCGACCGTCCCGCGAGGCCCCGACGGAAGCCCCCCGCATTTGCCTGCCTCCACGAGTCGTGCGGATGGTAGGATCGTATGCCGTATCACGATGGTCGACAAGCGAGCGTCCGCGCCCTCCCCAGAGGGGCGCGAGCCCGTGGCGCCGGGCCGCGAGTCTCGAGTGGGCTCGGGACCCCGCCTACTATGTCACAAACCGAAGGGCAACAGAAGAGCCTGGCCAGGGGCGGTCGTGCCCGGGTCCGGGGGCCTTTCCTGAGGAACGGAGGAGTGGTACATCTCCCCCATGGCTGAGCCTCTCCTCCGGGTCGAGGATCTGCGGACTTACATCTACCTGGATGAAGGGGTGGTCCGGGCCGTCAACGGGGTCTCCTTCACCTTGGACCGTGGTCAGACCATGGCCATCGTGGGAGAGTCGGGCTCCGGCAAGACCGTGGTCGCCCAGTCGATCCTGCGCATCCTCCCCGACCGGGCCCGGATCGAGGGGGGGCGGGTCCTCTTTTCGGCGGACGGGAGCCCCCCGCTGGACCTGGTCGGGCTTCCCGCCAACGGGAAGGCGATGCGGGAGATCCGGGGGGGGTCCATCGCCATGGTCTTCCAGGAGCCCATGACGTCCTTCTCCCCGGTCCACACGATCGGCAACCAGATCGGGGAGGCGGTGCGCCTCCACCGGGGGGCCAGCCGGGCCGAGGCGCGGGCGGTCGCCATCGAGACGCTCCGAGCCGTGGGGTTTCCGGAGCCCGAGCGGAAGGTCGACAGCTACCCCTTCGAGCTCTCCGGGGGGCTGCGCCAGCGGGCCATGATCGCCATGGCCCTGGCCTGCCGGCCGGCCCTGCTGATCGCCGACGAGCCGACCTCCGCGCTCGACGTCACGATCCAGGCCCAGATCCTGGACCTCTTGCTGGCGCTGCAGAAGGAGTCGGGGATGGGCCTCCTGCTCATCACCCATGACCCCGGCGTGGTGGCCTACGTCGCCGATCTCGTCACCGTGATGTACTGTGGCAAGATCATGGAGACGGGTCCCGTCAGCACCCTGTTCGACAATCCCCGGCACCCGTACCTCCAGGCCCTGCTCCGGAGCACGCCTCACTTCGGGATCCCCGAGGGGGAACGGCTCGAGGCGATCGCCGGGACCGTGCCCGACCCACTCTCGATGATCCGGGGCTGCCCGTTCCTCTCGCGGTGTCCCGAAGGGGAACCGGAGCTGTGTGGGCGGACGATGCCGGCGCTCACGCCCCTGGCGCCGGACCATCACGTGGCCTGCTACAAGCGGGGGTCGCCGCCGGAGGCGGAAGCGTGAGGGGGCTCGGGCCGCGGCCCGTCGCCTCTCGGCGTCCGCAGGTGTCCCGGTGACCCGGAACGGCGGCGGGCGCGCGACGGTCGAGGCGGGGCAGACCCCCGCGCGCCCTTCTTCGCCCGGGCCGCTCCTGACCGTGCATGATCTCACCAAGCACTTTGCCCTCTACCAGCCCTGGCTGCTGGGCCTCGCCCGCCGGCGGGTCGGGACGGTCAAGGCGGTGGAAGAGGTGAGTTTCGCGCTCCAGCGCGGGGAGACCCTGGGGCTGGTGGGTGAGTCCGGCTGCGGGAAGACCACGACCGCCCGGCTCATCCTGCGCGCGATCCGGCCCACCCGGGGCGAGATCCTCTTCAATCTCGACGGCAACGTGGTGCGGGTAGACCAGCTCGAGGGCAAGGCGCTGCGGGCCTTGCGCCGGCACATCCAGCTGATCTTTCAGGACCCCTTCTCCTCGCTCAATCCGCGCATGCCGGCCGGGGAGATCATCGCCGAGCCGTTGAAGCTCCATCAGGCCGGGTCCCCGGCCCAGATCACCGAGCGGGTGAAGGCGCTCATGGCGATGGTCGGGCTCGACGTCCAGTATCTCCGCCGTTACCCGCACTCCTTCTCGGGCGGCCAGCGCCAGCGGATCGGCATCGCGCGGGCGCTGGCCCTGAACCCCGAGCTGATCGTCTGCGACGAACCGGTGTCCGCCCTCGACGTGTCGATCCAGGCCCAGGTGCTGAACCTCCTCAAGGATCTCCAGGCCGAGCTCGGCCTGACCTATCTCTTCATCTCGCACAACCTCGCCGTCGTGGACTATGTGGCCGATCGCGTCGCCGTGATGTATTCGGGGCGGATCGTCGAGCTGGCCGGCAAGCGCGAGCTCTTCGCGCGCCCCCGGCATCCGTACACCGAGGCTCTGCTGGCCGCCGTCCTCCAACCCGACCCGAAGCTCCGCCCCGACCACGCGGCCCTGGGGGATGGCCAGGTGATCGAGGCCCCGGTGGAGGGGTGCCCCCTCGCCCCCCGGTGCCGCTACGCCGTCGAGCGGTGCCAGATCGAGGATCCGCCACTCCGCGAGGTCGAGCCGGATCACTGGGTCCGGTGCCATCGGGTCGACGAGATCCGGCTCGCGCCGCTCCTGAGGCGGCCCCGTCTCACGCAGGAGAAATCGGCATGATCGAGCGAAGGCTGGGGTGGTTCATCGGGCTGGTCGGAGTCGGGCTGGCCGCGGCCGCCGCGGCCGCCCCCGGGAGCGCCCCTCCCGAGCCGCCCTCCCTGGCGGCCCGCGCGGCATCGGGCGAGCTCCCGCCGCTCGCCCGGCGGCTGCCGGAGCATCCGATGGTGGTGACGACGGCGGCGGAAGCCGCCTATGGCGGCGAGCTGCGGACGCTCATCGGGACGCCCAAGGACCTGAAGCTCGCCTTCGTCTACGGCTACGCCCGCCTGGTCCGGTTCAATCACCGCTATCAGATCGTTCCCGACATCGCCGAGCGGGTCGACGTGGCGGAGGGGCGCACGTTCACGTTCCACCTGCGCAAGGGGCACCGCTGGTCGGACGGGACGCCGTTCACCAGCGCCGATTTCCAGTACTGGTGGGAGCACGTCGCCAACAACAAGGAGCTGTCCCCCGGGGGGCCGCCGGCGCTTCTCCTGGTGGATGGGGAGTTGCCGCGCGTGGAGTTCCCGGACGCGCAGACCGTGCGGTTCAGCTGGTCCAAGCCCAACAACCTCTTCCTGCTGGACCAGGCCGGCGCGGCGCCGACGATCCTCTATCGGCCGGCCCACTACCTCAAGCGGTTCCACAAGGCCTTCGCCGACGCCGAGAAGCTGGCCGCGCAGGCCAAGCAGGAGCGGCGGCGGAGCTGGGCCGGGCTCCACAACGCGCGCGACGCCCTCTACGTGATGGACAATCCCGAGCTGCCGACCCTCCAGCCGTGGAAGCCCACGGTGGCGCCGCCCGCCGAGGTGTTCCACGCCGAGCGCAACCCCTACTTCCACCGGGTCGACCAGCGCGGGCGGCAGCTCCCGTACATCGACCGCCTCAAGATGATCCTGGCCGACAAGGCGGTCATCCCGGTCAAGGCGTCCACGGGGGAAACCGACCTTCAGGCGCGCTACCTGACGTTCGACCAGTACACGTTTCTCAAGCGGAACGAGCAGCAGGCTGGCTATCGGGTGTACCTCTGGTCGACGGCCGCCAGCGCCGCCGTCGCCCTCTACCCGAACCTCACGACCGGCGACCCCGTGATGCGGAAGCTGCTCCAGGACCGGCGCTTCCGTCAGGCGCTGTCCCTGGGCATCGATCGGGAGGAGATCAACAAGATCCTCTACTACGGCTTCGGCACCATCGGCCAGAACACCGTCCTCCGGAGCCCGGCCTCCCACGAGGACACTCGCATGGCCTACGCCCGGTTCGATCCCGCCCAGGCCAACCGGCTCCTCGACGAGCTGGGGCTCAAGGGGCGCGACGCGAAGGGTTTCCGGCTGCGCCCCGACGGCCAGCGCCTGGACGTCATCGTGGAGACCGCGGGCGAGTCCACCGAGCAGACCGACGTGCTGGAGCTGGTGGCGGACACCTGGGCCCAGCTCGGCGTCGAGCTCCTGATCCGGCCGACTCAACGGGAGATTTTCCGGCGCCGGGTCTTCTCCGGCGAGGCGATGATGAGCATCAGCAACAGCGACCTGTTCGGGCTCCCCACGCCCGACATGAGCCCGAGCTGGCTGGCGCCCGTGGCCGAGGAGCAGCTCCAGTGGAGCCGCTGGGGCGTGTATTTCGAGACGAAGGGCAAGCGCGGGGAGGCTCCCGAGCTGCCGTCGGCCCGCCGGCTGGTCGAGCTGTACCGGCGGTGGCTCGTCTCGACCGAGCGCGCCGAGCGGGAGCGGGTCTGGGGCGAGATGCTCGACATCAACGCGGAAGAGGTGTTCACGATCGGGATCCTGGGGGGCACCCTCCAGCCGGTCGTCGTGGCCAACGGCCTCCGCGGCGTGCCGGAGAAGGGCATCTACGCCTGGGACCCCGGCGCCCACTTCGGGATCCACAGCCCGGACACGTTCTACTGGCAGGGGGGCCGTCCGTGACCACGCCGGTCCCGGGGTAGGCCGGCCATGCTCCGCTATCTCGTTCAGCGAGTGCTCCTGATGATTCCGACGCTCCTGGCCATCTCCATCCTCACCTTCGTGATCATCCAGCTTCCCCCGGGGAACTACCTGGACACGCTCATCAGCGAGCTGCGGTCGGCCGGCGAGACGGCGGACCTTCAGAAGATGGAGTTCCTCCGGAAGCAGTACGGCCTCGATCAGCCGGTCTGGATGCAGTACTGGATCTGGCTCCGGGGCCTCTTCCACGGCGACCTGGGCTATTCGTTCGAGTACGACCGGCCGGTCACGGCGATCATCGGGGAGCGCCTGGCCCTCACCTTCGTCGTCTCGTTCGGGGCCATCTTATTCACCTGGCTGGTCGCGTTCCCCATCGGCGTCTACTCGGCGACGCACCAGTACAGCTGGGGGGACCACGGCCTGACCTTCCTGGGCTTCCTGGGGCTGGCCACCCCCAACTTCCTACTAGCCCTCGTGCTGATGTTCGTCTCGTTCACCTGGTTCGGGGTGAGCGTGGGAGGTCTCTTCTCGCCCGACCTCCAGGAAGCCCCCTGGGGCTGGGCCAAGATCGTCGACCTGCTCGAGCACCTGTGGATCCCCGTGGTGGTGATCGGCACCGCCGGCACCGCCGGGATGATCCGTCGCCTCCGGGCCAACCTCCTCGACGAGCTCAAGAAGCAGTACGTCGTGACCGCGCGGGCCAAGGGGCTTCCGCCCGGGCGGCTGCTCGTCAAGTACCCGCTGCGCATCGCCCTGAATCCCTTCATCAGCGACATCGGCAACCTGCTGCCGGAGGTGGTCTCGGGGTCGGTCATCGTCTCGATCGTGCTGTCGCTGCCCACGACCGGCCCCATGCTGCTGCGCGCGCTCCGAACCCAGGACATGTACCTGGCCGGCTCCTTCCTCATGCTGCTGGCCTCCCTCACCGTGCTGGGGGTCTTCCTGTCGGACCTGGCGCTGGCCGCGCTGGATCCGCGGATTCGCCAGGGCGCCGAGCGCAGCCGATGAGCGTGCCGGTGGTGATCGCGGCGCCCGCCCCGGACGTGCGGACGCTGACCCCCGAGCAAGAGCGCTACTACCTCGCTTCCCAGTGGCAGCTCATCTGGTGGCGCCTCCAGAAGCATCGGCTGGCCATGGCGGCGCTCTGGTTCCTGGTGGCGTTCTACGCCATCATCCCGTTCGTCGAGTTCCTGGCGCCCTACGCGCTGCGGACGCGGCATGCGGACTACGTGTACTTCCCGCCCCAGCGGGTGCACGTCTTCCACGACGGGCGGCTGGTCGGGCCGTTCGTGTATGGCCACGTCATGACCATCAACATGGAGACCCTCAAACGGGAGTACCGTGAGGACTTCACCCGGCGCTACCGGGTCCGGCTCCTCGCCGAGGGCGAGCCCTACGCCTTCCTGGGTCTGTGGCAGGCCCGCGTGCATCTCTTCGGGTCGGAGGAGGGCGGGACGCTGTTCCTGCTCGGGACCGATCGGCTCGGGCGCGACATGCTCTCGCGAATCCTCCACGGCGCCCGGATCTCGCTCACGGTGGGACTGGTGGGGATCTCGGTGAGCTTCGTCCTGGCGCTGATCTTCGGCGGACTGTCGGGATACTACGGCGGCAAGGTGGACATCGTCATCCAGCGCCTGATCGAGGTGATCCGATCGTTCCCCGAGCTTCCGCTCTGGATGGCGCTCTCCGCCGCGCTGCCGGCCCGCCTGGAGCCGATCCTCGTCTACGTGGGCATCACGATCATCCTGGGCATCATCGACTGGACCGGGCTCGCCCGGAGCATCCGCGGCAAGCTTCTCTCCCTGCGGGAGGAGGACTTCGCCACCGCGGCGCTTCTGATGGGGGGCTCGCCGGCCTACGTGATCCGCCGGCATCTGCTGCCGGCCTTCACCAGCCATCTCATCGTCTCCGCCACGCTGAGCATCCCTCGGATGATCCTGGGGGAGACCGCCCTGAGCTTCCTGGGCCTCGGCCTGCGGTCGCCGATCACGAGCTGGGGCGTGCTTCTCACCGAGGCTCAGAACATGAACGCCGTCGCCCTCTATCCCTGGCTGATGGCGCCGGTCGTGGCCGTCGTCCTGACGGTGCTCGCCTTCAACTTCCTGGGCGACGGCCTCCGCGACGCCGCCGATCCGTACGCGTGATGGGAATCTGGCGGCGCTGCCGACGATATCCCGAGTCGACGAAGAGGGGACCCTCCCCTCCGGCTGGAGCGTAACCGGATGGAAACCAATCTCTATCGCTACATCATCCGACGGAGCCTCAGGCACCAGCTCATCCTGATCGCCATCATCTTCGTGCTGGCGTTCCTGAACCCCTGGATGTTGTCCCTGACGAAACAGATCATCAACAAGGCCATCGGGAAGGGCGACCTGGGCGCGCTGGTGTGGCTGTGCACGCTGTTCCTGGGGGCCGTGCTGGCCTCGGGGGCGCTCAAGTACGTCAAGCAGAACATGGAGGGGCTGATCTCGGAGCGGATGCTGCGGAACCTGCGGAGCGAGCTGTACGAGCGGATCCTGCGCTTCCCGCTGCCGCATTTCCGGAACACCTCGACGGGACAGCTGGTGGCCATGATCCTGGGCGAGGTGGAGGACCTCGGCAACTTCTTCGGTGAAGCCCTCTCGATCCCCGCGTTTCAGGGCTCCATGCTGATCGGCACGCTGGCGTTCATGGTGTATCAGAACCCCTGGATGGCCCTGGCCGGCATGGCGCTGTTCCCCGTCCAGGTCTGGCTGGTTCGGAAGCTCCAGCGCCGCGTCACCCAGCTCTCGCGCGAGCGGGTCCGGCTGGTGCGGGGGCTCTCCGACAAGATCCAGGAGTCGGTCGGGAGCATCCAGGAGATCTACGTCCACAACACGCTGGCCTACGAAGCCACCGGTTTCCGGGGCCAGCTCCGGCGGATCTTCAAGGTGCGGCTCCGGATCTACAACCTCAAGTACCTGGTCAAGTGGATCAACAACTTCCTGGAGAAGTTCGGGCAGTTTGTCCTCCTCCTCCTCGGGGGGTGGCTGATCATCACGCGACCGGACCTCTTCGACGTCGGCAGCCTGGTGGCCTTCCTGCAGGCCTACAACCAGCTGAACGAGCCGTGGCGGGAGCTCATCAACTACTTCCAGCAGAAGGAGAACGCGCGCGTCAAGTACGAGCAGGTCATCCTCAACTTCGACGTGCCGGGCATCCGGCCGGAGTTCCCGCTGGAGGAGCGCCTCCCGGAGCCGGTGCCGAAGCTGGCCGGCGCCTACGACGTCCGCGGCGCCACCGTGCTGCTGGACGGCTCAGTCAAGGCCCTCGACCAGATCAAGCTGGCCACGCCGCCCCACGAGCACGTGGCCATCGTGGGGACGGCCGGCAGCGGGAAGTCGACCCTGGCCCTGGTGCTGGCCAAGCTCTACGGCTACACGGGCACCGTCTTGCTCGACAACGTTGAGCTGGCCCAGATCCCCTCGGCGGTGGCCGGTCGCCAGATGGCCTACGTGGGCAGCGAGGCCCGGCTGTTCACCGGCACCGTGCTCGACAACGTGGTGTATGGCCTCCGTCACCGGCCGGGTACCGGCGACGCCCGGCCGGACTCGGACGACTGGCTCGATCTCTCTCCGCTGGGGGTGTCGGATCGGGCGGGGCTGGTGGCCGCCGTCCTCGAGTCGGCCCGGGTGGGGAGGTTGGACGACGACCTCTTCGCGCTCGGTCTCCGGTCGACCATCGATCCGGCGAAGCAGCCGGAGATCGCCGCCCGGCTCCTCACCGCCCGCCGGCTGGTGGCGGAGCGCTTCGCCCGCGAGGGGGGCGAGCCGGCCATCGAGTTCTTCGACCGGGAGCGCTTCGCGACCTACGCGTCCATCGGCGAGAACATCCTGTTCGGGCACAGCGCGGTCCCGGCCCTCGCGCTGGAGCGACTGCCCGCCAGCGAATACTTCCTGCGGGTCATTACCGAGGTCGAGCTGCGAGCGCCACTGCTGACGCTGGGCGCCGAGATCGCCAGGGAGACGGTCGAGATCTTCAAGGACATCGCGCCCGACAACGAGCTGTTCGCCAACTTCAGCTTGATCACCGCCAGCGAGCTCCCGGAGTACACCCGGCTGGTCTCGCGCCTGGACGGAGGCCCGCCGGACGGGTTGCCCGCCGAAGATCAGGAACGACTGATCGCGCTTTCCCTTCGGCTCATCCCGGCTCGCCACCGACTGGGCCGCGTCGACGAGGCGTTCATGGCCAAGATCGTCCTGGCCCGGCGGCGCTTCGCCGAGACCTTGCCGCCCATGCTGGCCGAGACCTTCGCGCCCTACGACCGCGAGCGGTATTTCGCGGACGGCACCCTGCTGGAGAACATGCTGTTCGGAAAGGTCGTGGCCACCAGCAGCCTGGCCGTCAAGCGCGTCAACGCCATCGTCGAGGAGGTGATCACCGCTCATGGCCTGCGCGACGTCGTGATGGAAGCGGGACTGGGCTATCACGTCGGGCTCTTCGGCAGCCGGCTGTCCCCCGCCCAGCGCCAGAAGGTGGCGCTGACGCGGGCCCTGCTCAAGCGGCCGCACATCCTCATCATGGACCAGGCGGTGAGCGTCCTGGAGGGGGACAAGCGCGGCGAGGTCCACCAGCGGGTCACGGCCGCCATGAAGGGGCGAACGATCATCGCCGTCGTCGACCGGCTGGACCTGGCCCGGTACTACGATCGGGTGGCGGTGCTCGACGCGGGCAAGGTCGCGGAGTTCGGGACCTACCAGGAACTCGTGACGCAGGGAAGCCTGTTCCGTCAACTCGCGGTCCAGGCCGGGGTCACGGCCTGAGGGACGACAGCGATGCAGCCGCTAGAACGAGACGTCGAGACCCTGCGCAACATCCCCCTGTTCGCCGGCCTGCCGACGGCGCGGCTCAAGCTCATCGCCTACACGGCCGAAGTCGTACGCTTCGAGCCCGGCGAGGTGATCGTGCAGCAAGGCGACGCGGCCGATGCCGTGTACATCATCGCCGAGGGCGAGGCCGAGGTGTGGCTCACCGACGCCGACAGCCACCGCCTGCTCCTGCGGACCATGGGGCCCCACAGCCTGTTCGGGGAGACGGCCGTGCTGTGCAAGCGGCGACGGACGGCCACCGTGAAGGCCAAGGATCGCGTGGTGACATTCAAGATCTCGGCCCAGCTGTTCCTCGACCTCGTGCGCCAGAGCCCGGAGATCGGGATGCAGGTGATGACGGTGCTGGCCGAGCGCCTGGAGAGCAGCACCGCCCTCTTGCAGCAGCACGACCGCCACTGAGTGAGTTTCGGAGGGGGTGTCGGAACACCCCCTCCGAGGCCTCCCCCAAGAATCGTGGCGGCGGCAAAGCCGCCGCTCGGAGCGGGACATCCAGGCCGCCGCGTGCTCGAGCGAGCGCGAGGGCCGTGCTGAGTTCAACCGGAGGCTCCGCGGTGGCGACTCCGTCGGCGGCCGCCTCTCCTGGGCCGGGTGTGGGAGGGAGCCGTGGGGACTCCCTCGCGGGATCTACGGCCGCTCGACGATATCGGTCTTCAGGGTCCCGAGGAGCGCCAGCACCTCGCCCTTTTCCTTCTCCGGCACCTTGAACTTCTCGAGGGTCGCCACCAGGTGGTTCACCGCGATGGTCCAGTCCCGCTCCGAGATCCCCGACCCGGCGTGGGAGGCTTTCATGGTGCGCCCGGTGTAGATGCAGGGCCCGCCCGTCGCCGCGCAGAGCTGGTCGACCACGTGCTGGCGGATCCGGGTCTTGGAGTCCGTGCTGAACACCTCGAAAAAGCGGCGGAGCTGGGGGTCGCCGACGAGGCGCCCGATGAACTCGTCCACCACGGCGGCGATCGCGTCGTATCCGCCCAGCCGCTTGTAGAGAGTGTCGGCGGACTGGGCCGACACGCTCGGCGCCAGGGAGGCCACCGTCAACAGAGCGACGAGGGTGAAGCCGATGCAGAGAGCACGGATCCGCATGAGCGATGCTCCTTTCCCAGCGTGACGCTGGCCCGAGTCGCCGGACCACCGGCGATCACCTCTCCTCTACGCCGCGACCCCCCCGCTCGGATTGAGAGCCGCGCCTCAGCATACGCCGGTGAACCGCTCAGTCAAGGGCTCGCCGTGTCGCCTAATGCGGTTGGACCCGCCGCCGAAGGAGTGGCTTGAGACGGGAGCCCTCTTCCCCTATGCTGACGATCGCCGGCTCCGCGAGCGCAGTCGCGCCGCGAGCCGTGTCCGAGACACGGCGATGGCCGCCGGAGGGTGCCGATGAGACGGGTTGGATTGTCGGTGGGCGCGTTCATCCTGCTGGCACTGGCTTCCCCGCTGCTGGCGGTCGGGCTGGAGGACCCGCCTGACGTCGAGGTTCCCGGCGCGGCTCCCTGCATCATTGGCGGGGACGCCTGTCTCGCGAATCTCGCGCTGGGGAACGGCGCCCGCTTGAGCTACTACCGGACATTCCCGCTGCAGCCGCTGCCGGGGACCACTTACGCCGGCATCAAACGGGCGGTGATCGTGATCCACGGGCTCAGCCGCAACGCGCCCGGCTATTTCAGCTACGTGGTCCAATCGGCCATCGTGGCGGGCAAGCTCAACGAGACGATCGTCATGGCGCCGTACTTCCGGCCCGCCGCGTCGGACGCCCGGGTGCTCTACTGGAAAGGGGACGGCTGGCGAGAAGGCGAGCTGTCCAACGACCCGGGCGGGGGCGCGCCGCGCATGACGTCCTTTCACGTCATCGACGTGCTCCTGGCGATGCTCAACCACCAGGCGCTCTTCCCCGATCTCGACGCCATCGTCATCGCGGGGCACTCGGCCGGAGGCCAGTTCACCCAGCGCTACGCGGCCACCAGCCCGGCCGCCAGCTACTTCGCGGGAAGTCGGTTCCGCTTCGTGGTCTCGAACCCGTCGTCGTACATGTACCTGGGGCCCGAGCGCTGGATCAGCGACCGCTTCCGCATCCCACCCCTGGAGGTGCGCCTGCTATGCGGCGGCTGGGACCGCTACAAGTACGGCCTCGGCGGCCGGGACGGCTACGTCGGACAGCTCCATGCCTCGGCGATCCGCCAGCAGTATCGGGTCCGCGACGTGATCTACCTGATCGGCCAGGCCGACACCGGCAACGCCGAGCTGGATCGGGGCTGCGAAGCCAACCTTCAGGGCCGCCACCGGTACCGTCGCGGAGTCATCTTCAAGGACTTCATGCAGACGTTCTACCCGGGCAACGGCCACCGGCTGCTCATCGTGCCTGGTGTCGGCCACGACGCCAATCAGATGTTCAACTCGGCGCCGGGGCGGTCCGCGCTCTTCGGCGTGCCCTGAGGGAGGGAGGCCGGCCCATGGCGCGCATCGTCCACATCGCGCTTCGCGTCCGCGATCTCGAGGCGACGACCCGCTTCTACGAGGAGGTGTTCGGCTTTCGGCGCGTCGAGGAAGGACGGGTGCGGGACCACGTCTCCCGGCACCTGAGCGACGGCACCATCGACCTGGCGCTCATCCAGTACGACGCCGGTGCGGACTCGGCGGAAGCGCGCGCGTCGGGGGTGGAGCCGTGCATCCACCATTTCGGGGTCGAGGTCGAGGACGTCGACACGACGCGGAAGCGGCTGCTAGCGGCCGGCTGCCGGATGATCAGTGAGCCCGGCGTCGTCCCCATCAAGTTCCGCGACCCGGGCGGGGTCGTGGCCGAGATCGTACCCGAGGGGCGCTACCGGACGCCCGAGTGAGTCGAGTTCGGTGGGCGCGCGGCCCTGCCGGATACGAGCTCAGGCGCTCGCGGCCGCGGCCCTCCCGGCGCGCGGCGTCCGGGGCTCGCGTACCCGGGCGAGGAGCAACGCCAGCCCCACCAGGCCGAAGACCGCCGCGGTCGCGAACACGGCCGGGAACCCGACGCGGTCCGCCAGCAGGCCGGCGGCGAGAGGCGCCCCGGCCGAGAGCGGACCCAGCGCGGTGTTGGCGAGACCCAGGTAGGTCGGCCGGGCCCGCTCGTCGGGCGCGAACTCGAGGACGATGGTCCGCGCCGAGACGTGGAT
The DNA here is from genome assembly GCA_036005065.1 of Candidatus Methylomirabilota bacterium. Lineage (NCBI taxonomy): Bacteria > Methylomirabilota (SeqCode) > Candidatus Methylomirabilota bacterium. Next base: position 38,558 of record DASYQW010000161.1, read on the forward strand.
GGCCGCCAGATGGATGCCGACGAGCACGAAGACCGGCCCGAACGCCTCCACCGATGGCGCCGTCAAGGCGCCGAGGTTCCCGACCATCAGCGCGGCGATGCCGAGGGCGATCACCAGGCGGTGCCCGGCCCGGTCGGCCAGCCAGCCGAGCACGAGGTTGCCCACCGTCTGGCCACCGAGGAAGAGCATCGTGAAGAGGCCGACTCTCCACTCCGGCGCGCCGAAGGCGCGCAGGGCGTACACCGTGTAGAAGCCGGTGGCCATCGCTCCCACGACCGCGAAGCCGCGCGCCGCGATGAACCAGGCGAGGTTCCGGTCGCGCCGCAGAAGCGCCGGCATCCCACGCAGGTAAACCCGGAGGGGCATGGGGACGGAGGGCGCGGCCGCGGTCGGCTCGCGCACCGAGGCCAGCGCGACGTAGGACAGTGCGAGGAAGATGCTCGCGGCAAGAAAGCAGAGTCCGTAGCTGCGAGGCGCCGGGAACGTCACCAGGATGTACGCGGTCCCGGCGCTGCCAACCAGCCCCCCCACGCTCGCCAGCAGGTTCGCCGCTCCGAAGAAGCGACCGCGGAGCTCGACCGGAATCGTCCGGCCCATGATGTCCATCCAGGCCGGCATGAGCGCCCCGCCCACCCCGCTCGCCACCAGGAGCAGGGCGAGGAAGACCCCGAGAGCCAGGCGCGGGGCCGGCTCGGCGAGGACAATCGCGAGCGCCGCCAGCGCGGGAAACGGCAGGCGCTCCCAGACCGTGTAGCGCAGGACGAACGGCAGTTTCCGCGGCAGCGTCTCGGTGTAGTGCGCGACGAACAGCGAGGGGAGGAACCAGCCCAGCATCAGCACGGCGGGGATCGCGCCGATCACCACATTGGGCGCGCCCAGGTGCGTGGCGAAGGCCGGCAGGATCGTCGTCTGGGAGGCGAACGACCAGCCGATGAGGAAGCAGGCGTAATCGAGCCCGAGGGCGAGGAAATTGTGCCGGGCGTTGGCGCCGGCCACGGCGGCCATAGCGGTTCCTCATGCTACCACGAGCGGGCCCTGGCGCGGCGGGCGCCGCCGAGCCTCGCCGGTGCCCACGGTCTGGGCAGCGCTGCCTCCGAAGGCGGCAGCTGTGAATGACGGATGGCGGGGCGCCGGCGAGGTAAGTCCTCGCCGTCACGTCGTTCGGGCATCGCGCCTCGAACGGAAGTCCGGCACAGCCCTTGCACCGCTGACCACGGCGCCATCCGCACGTTTCGGACCCCGTCGAGTATGCCGGCCGTGCCGAGTCCCGAGCGAACGGAGGAAGGAGTCCCATGGGATCCCGACAATGGGCGATGGAACACCGGAAGCGGATCGCCCTGGTGGCGCACGACAACAAGAAGCATGATCTGCTGGAATGGGCGGCCTTCAACCGAGAGCTCCTGGCTCGACACGAGCTGTACGCGACCGCCACCACCGGGACCCTCCTCCGGCAAGAGCTCGAACTCGAAGTCATCTCGCTGCAGAGCGGACCGCTCGGCGGTGACCAGCAGATCGGCGGGAAGATCGCGGAGGGCGCGGTCGACTTCTTGATCTTCTTCTGGGATCCTCTCAAACCACAGCCCCACGATCCCGATGTGAAGGCTCTCCTGCGGATCGCGGTGGTATGGAACATTCCCGTCGCGTGCAACCGAGCGTCGGCGGATTTCATGATCTCGTCGCCGCTGATGTCGGCGGGCTACCAGCGTCTTCTTCCCGACTACGGGGATCCGCATAAAGCGGTCGCCGATCCGAGTTCCTCCGGCTCTCGCTAGAAGCCTGTCGGGTGGAGCGCGGGCAGCGTGATGCCCAAACGCTGGCGTATGGGGGCCCACTCAGAGCGCGGGCTTTGCCCGCGGGCCCACCCACGGAAGCCCGAGAGGTGGGGGGAGGTTCGAGAGGGGGCCGTCGAGGCCCCCTCACTGCAAGAATTGCGGCGCGGCCCCGGACGCCGAACTGGTCCACCCGCTCGGCCGGAGGGCTGATGGCCCGGTGGCAGACCGCCTTCGATTTCGTGGTCCTGGCCGGCGCGATTTATCTCCTGCTCCGGTGGGCTCGCGACGCCCGAGCCTTCCGTGTGACGTTCGCGATCCTCGGGCTCGCGGCCGGGGCGGTCCTTGCGCGGCAGCTTGAGCTGCTGATCACGAGCTGGATCCTCGCGCTGGCGAGCCTGGCGGCCCTCGTCTTGGTACTGATCGTGCTGCAGAACGAGCTCCGTCACGCCCTGATGCGGCTCGACGTCGTCGCCTGGCTCCTGCGCCGCCGGCAGGGCACCACGGAGCGGCTGGTGCAGGTCATCAGTACGGCAGCCTTCTCCCTCGCCCAAGCGCGGCGCGGAGCCCTCATCGTGCTATCTGGCCGGGATCCTGCGGATGAGCTCGTCGACGGCGGTGTGCCGCTCGGCGGCGAGGTGTCCCAGGAGATCCTCGAGGCGATTTTCCGCAAGGTGTCTCCCGTCCACGATGGCGCCGCGATCGTCCAGGGCGAACGAATCAGTCGGGTCGCGGTCATCCTTCCCTTGACGCAACGCCGGGATGTCCCGCGGGGGTACGGGACACGGCACCGGGCCGCCTTGGGACTGGCCGAGCGCTGTGACGCAATCGTGATCGTCGTGTCCGAGGAACGCGGTACGGTGAGCCTGGCCCATGGCGGCGAGATCGCGACGATCCAGTCGCCCGAGGAGCTGGCCCAGCGCGTGCGCGAGCTGCGCGCCCCGCCGACGGCCGCGACCGGCACGCGATGGCGGCGACTCCTCCTCGCCGACTACCGCCTCAAGGCCGTCGCCTTCGGCCTGGCGGGAGTGCTGTGGACCGCGTCGTTCCTGTTGGGCGGGACTTCTATTCGCTCGGTCACGGCCGGCGTCGAGTTCCGTAACGTCCCGGCCGATCTGGAAATCGCCCAGTTGTCGGTGCAGGTCGTCCAGGTCCAGCTCCGCGGCAGCCCCTGGGTTCTGGAGTCCTTCGGCATGACGCCCCTCGTGGCTCGGTTTGACCTCGCCGGTACGCGAGAGGGCACTCTGACTCTCCGGGTGCAGCCCGGCACGCTCGGTCTGCCCCCCGGACTCGAGATCCAGCGGGTCTTCCCCCCAACCGTCACGATTCAGCTCGTTCCTCGCCGGGCGCCGCTGAGACGATGAGCACGGACCGCTACGATGCGCGCCACACGACCCCGTGGAACGACCACGGCAAGCGCCCAGGAGCGCCGTCGACTGCAGGATTTGCGGTCGCAGATGGCGGTGCGGGCGCCACGACCGTGCAATCCGCAACCGGCACGCGCGAGTAGCGCGTTTGGTACGCCCGGTGCTTGCCTGATCTCTGGTGGTGGCACTGGCGGTGGGGCGAGGATGGGCTCGTCGCGGTTCCCAGGGCACGTTCCCGCCGGAGTGCCGGGGTGCTACAGTGCGGGGGATGAGGAAGTGCCGCTGCCGAACCTGCTTTCCGCCCCACGGGCCCTGGGGCGGTTCCCGGGAGGCGGTCTAGTGTGTCCGAGTAATCCGACGCCGACCACCAAGCGCGTGGTGCATCGAGAGGCGCTCCGCGCGGCGGCTGTGCCGCCGCCACCGAGGGGGGGCATCGGGGGGGTCTTCCGAGACCCCCCCGAAAAGACCTAGCCCATGCTTCGCCCGGCTCCGGCTCGCTCGCTCCTGGGATATGTCCCACTTCGCCTGGCCGCGTCGGTCTTTCTGCTCTTCGCCTTGCTCCTGGCGGCCGCCGTCGTGGTGGGCATTCAATTCGAACGGTATTCCCTTTTGAGTTCCGGCGCCATTCCGTCGCCCGAGGGACTCCCTGGCGGCCTCACATGGAAAGATGCGCTGAAGATTGTGGCGATCCTCCTCACGCTCGCCGCCGCCGCCATCCTGCTGTTCACCACATTCCAGAACTACCGGTCGACCACCCAGACGTTTGAGCGCGTCAAGACGCTCATGCGGAATGTGCTGGAAAGCATCCCGACCGGCGTGTTGACGCTGGATTCAGACGGCGCGCTCACCTCGCTCAATAGCGCCGCCGAACGCTTGCTCGGGGTCCGGGCCTCGATGGTCGTCGGCCGCCCCCTGGAAGACGCGCTCCAGCACACGACGGAACTCGCCGCCTGGGTTCGCGCGGCACTCAGCGGACGGGGACTGTTCCAGGAGAGTGATCTGTCTGTGTCCGGTGCCGAGAGTCGCCGGCTGACGCTGCGCGTGTCGGCGGCTGAGCTCCGTAACGAATCGAATCGGTTCGACGGGCTGGTCGTTCTCCTCCGCGACGTCACCGAGGTCAGCCGGCTGGAGCTTCAGCTCCGGCGAGCGGACAAGCTCGCCGCACTCGGCACGCTGGCCGCCGGCGTCGCCCACGAAGTGAAGAATCCGCTTCATGCCCTCGGCCTCAATCTCCACCTGCTCGTCCAAGAGCTCGGCGCGCCCCAGCCGTCCAAAGTGGAGCTCGAGGATTATCTTGGGATTCTTCGCGCGGAGATCGAGCGCATTCACCAGATCGTGGAGAACTTCCTCCGTTTTTCGAAGCCCTCGATCCCGGAAGTGAAGCCGCTCGATCTCAATGCGCTCGTCGAGCGGGTACTCAGTCTCGTCGGGTTCGAAGCGGCGGGGCACCGGGTCGGGATCCAGACCGAGTTTGACCCCGAGCTCGATACGATCGCGGGTGACGAAGGCCAGCTGGCCCAGGTCGTCCTCAATCTCGTGATCAACGCCATGCAAGCTATGCCGACCGGCGGGAACCTGACGCTCACGACTCGGCGCGACAACGGCTGGGGGGAACTCACGGTGAGAGATACGGGTGAAGGCATCCCGCACGACGTCGTTCCGCAGATCTTCGACCCGTACTTCACCACCCGGCAGGGCGGCTCCGGGCTTGGGCTGGCGATTGCCCACCGTATCGTCGAGGGCCACAACGGCACCATTGACGTCGAGAGCAAGGCTGGCCTGGGTACGACCATGGTCGTCCGCCTCCCGCTGGCCGGTCGGCCTATGCAGGCCGCGAGGAGCGCCTGATGCGAGGCCGCATTCTGATCGTCGACGACGAGTTGAACATTCGGACCGCGCTGGCAAAGATCCTCGAGAAGGCTGGCCACACGGTCATGACGGGAGAGAGCGGCGAACGGGCGCTCAGTCTACTCCACGAAATGTCGTTTGACGTGATTCTCACCGACCTCAAGATGGTGGGCACGGGAGGCCTGGATGTTCTGCGTGCCGTCAAGCAGGGACAGCCGGAGGCCGAGGTGATCCTGTTGACGGCGTTCGGCACGATCGACAGTGCCGTCGAAGCGATGAAGATCGGGGCGTACGACTATCTGACCAAACCGACCGACCCCGACCGGCTCGTCCACGTCCTGGCGAAGGCACTCGAGCACAAGGCGCTGCGCGAGGAAGTCCGGCAATTGCGCGAGCGCGCGGCAGTGCGTGAGGCGTTCGAACACATCGTGGGACGAAGTCTCCGGATGTGCGAGGTCTACGAACGGGTCCGCCAGGTCGCATCGACGACCGCGACCGTGCTCATCAGCGGCGAGTCCGGGACCGGCAAGGAGCTGGTGGCCCGGGCCATTCACAATCGCAGCGCCCGAAAAAGCGGCCCCTTCGTCACGCTGAACTGCGGCGCGCTGCCGGAGACCCTGCTCGAGTCTGAGCTCTTCGGCCATGAGCGCGGCGCGTTCACCGGCGCGCTGGCGGCGAAGGTCGGGCGGATCGAGCAGGCCGACGGTGGAACGCTGTTCCTCGACGAAGTGGGCGAGATGAGCCCCAAAACCCAGGTGGACTTCCTTCGAGTCCTCCAAGAACGGGACTTTCGCCGAGTCGGGGGGACCTACCCGGTCACGGTCGATGTTCGCTTCATCGCGGCAACCAACAAGGACCTCGAGGCGGCCGTCAAACGGGGCGCGTTCCGGGAGGATCTGTATTACCGACTCGCCGTAGTGCCGATCATCCTGCCACCGCTTCGCGAACGCACGGAAGACCTTCCCGTACTGGCGACCGCATTTCTACGGGAGTTCTGCACCCGGTACGATCGACCGGAGAAGGCCTTCTCGGCGCCGGCGCTCCAGGCGCTCCGCGAGTACGCGTGGCCGGGCAACGTCCGCGAGCTTCGCAATCTCGTCGAGCGGCTCGTCGTGACCGTTCCCGATCGGGTAGTCCGCCCCGTCCACCTGCCCTCCACGATCCTGACCGGCGAGCGCCCTGAACACAGTCTGACGATCCCGTTGGGCATCCCACTCCACGTCGTCGAGGAACAGGTGATCCGTCGAACCCTCGGTGCGATCACCGCGAACCGGGAGCGGGCAGCCAAGGTCCTCGGCATCAGTCCGCGCGCGCTGCACTACAAGCTGCGGCAGTACGGGATCGAGAAGTTGTCGCGCGAGCGATCCGAGGAGGAAGAGTCGCCTCGGGCAACCCATCAGTAACCCCCGGGCCTCCCTCCCTGCCCCTCGAGCCAGCTGGTCCCCGTCGGACCGGCTGCAACTCTTGCGGTCCGTTTCCGAGCCTCGGCCGGCCGCATCGCCCCGTTCGGTGTGAGTCCCGGATACTAAGTCCCCGTCCCGCCGAGAGTTTCTGGCGTCACCTCCCACCGGCACGCGAATTGCCCTGCAGGGGCGCGAGGCCGTATGGCGTTACTGTGTGCCCCAACTCCGGTGGCTGCCGCCGTGGGCGTCTCGCCATGACGCGCCGGCAGCCGCCAGATGCTCCACCACGCCGCACGGACTGCGGCCGCTGCCGCCGGTGGTGGTCGCCACAGAGGGGATAGCGGGTGGACACACTCATTGTGGTCGTCACGTGTGAGCTCTGCGGGCAAAGCTGGCAGCGACGGACTGTCTCGCCGGAGCAGGTGCTGGAGTGCATCTTCTGCGGCAGCCGTGGACGCCTGAGCATCGGCCCTGTCCAGGCGGATCTGAACGGGGTCCAGCATGCGGAAGCCCGGCTGCGCTGCCGGCGCGGGTCGCGCTGAGCCGCCGCCGCTGAGATAGGCCGTGGGCTTTTTCTTTGGCGCTGACGCAGAGCGGGCTCTGGGCGAGGACCTGACGCCGACGATCACCGCGGGGGAGTATCTCGAGGCGATGACCGATGTCATCCAGGAATTGACCGAGTCGCCGCGCGATCGATGTCACATGTGCATCCCCGGAATTCGCGCTCTCGCAGCGGGCTTCGCGGGGCGGGCGACCCTCGTGTTCTCGACTCACGTGCGCCGCCACCTGAGCGACGAGCATACCTACCGCCTGCTGGGGCTCGCGCACCTCACCTGGGGGAACGATCGGTTGGCGGTGAAGCATCTCGAGATCGCGCTCGGCCTTCTGCGCCGCAGGGCTGTCCGGGCCATAAGCCTGCGTGACAAGTTACGCCTCCAGTGTGAAGCGGCGCTATTGCGGACCGTGCTCATCCGGTTGTACTCCCGGCTCGGTGAGGTCCAGGCTGTGCGGTGGCTCGTCCGCGAGGGAGAGGAGTTGCTCTGAACCCCGACCAATAGGGAGGAGGGTCGCTGCTGTGAACCGAAGGCGAGGACTGACTCTGAGTATTGCGCTGTTGGGGACGGCGCTGCTCCTTGCGGGGTGCCCCAAGAAGTCGAGCCCGACGCCGGGTGGCAGTGCCGCCGTCGCAGGCCCGGCCCAGGGCGCCGGCGCGACCGGTACCCGGTCGAGCGGTGGGGCGCCGGCCGGGCCGGGGACTGGGGTGGCGACTGCGCCGGGCGCGGTTACCGGGAGCGGCGCCGGTGGCCCCGGAGCGTCGGGCGCCTCCCCATCGCCAGGGTCGATGGCGGCCGCGGGCACCACTCTACCGGCTCTGCCCGCGCCCGGGGAGTACGTCGAGAATCCGGCCCTGACGGAGATTCACTTCGATTTCGACCGGTACGACCTTCGGCCGCAGGACAAGGCAGGGCTGGCCAGGAACGCGGAGTGGCTCAAAGCGCACGGCGGGGCGCTACTCCTGATCGAAGGGCATGCCGACGAGCGCGGCACGAACGAGTACAACCTCGCGCTGGGCGAACGCCGGGCAAAGGCCGCCCGCGACTACCTCGCCAGTCTCGGCATCGTCGGCAGCCGGGTCACTATCATCAGTTACGGAGAGGAGCGGCCCCTGTGTACCGAGCGTGACGAGAGCTGCTGGGCCAAGAACCGGCGCGCGCACTTTCTCGTCAAACCGTGAGGGCTGCGCTCACGCGCCCGCCAGGCTCCGGCACGTCCGCAGGCACCGGGTGCGAGCGGCGGGGTCACGCCGGGAGACCGTACCGCCGGTAGATGGCGACCATCTCCTCCTGGCACTTGCCGACCGCCTCGGCCGCGTCGATGCGATCGACCAGCACCTTCTGGAGCCACTTGACGACGATCGACTGGTTGACGATCTCGCCCAGGGCGACGTTGACCTTCCCCGGCCAGTACGTGGTGATCGTCCCCAGCGCGATGTCGATCAGGCCCCTGAAGGCCGGGCGCGACTTCCAGAACGGGTCCTTCGTCATCTCCGGGTAGACGGGCAGGTAGCGGCCGCCCGCTCCGAAGATCAGCTTGCTGTAGTTCTTCGGCTCGATCAGGTGGCGGATCAGGCCCTTGGCGATCTCCGGATAGGGCGAGAGCTTGAAGGCGGCCCAGTAGTCCGTGTACCCGTTCTTGAACCGCCCGGCCGGGCCCCCGGGGGCCGGGAACAATCCGGTCTTTTCCAGGAACGGGCTCTTGTTGTTGAGCAGGCTCGAGTAGATGCTCGGTGGGTTGAGCACGTAGGCGACCTGGCCGGACTCGTAGGCCTTGTTGTTGCCGGAATTGTCCCAGCTCAGGGTTCCTCGCGGGATGATCTTGTGCTTGTTGTACATGTCGTCGATCAGCCGGAAGGCCTGCACGGTGCCCGGCGAGTTGAACGCCGGCCGGCTCTCCTTGTCGACCAGCGCGCCGCCATAGGGCCAGACCACCGACATGACGTCGGCCAGGCTGTCGGACGGCGTCAGGCCGAGGGCCATCCCGTAGGCGTAGAACGGCGGCTTGGTGATCTTCTGTCCCGCCTCGATGAATTTCTCCCAGGTGTCGGGAAAGTCGGTGTAGCCGGCTTTCTCGAAGGCGTCCATCCGGGCGTGGCCCGCCTGGGGGTTCAGGCCGAACGGGGCCCCGTAGTATTGCCCGCTCTCTTCCGCGATGGGCAGGACGTTCGCGTTGACGCCGCCCGCCACCTTGCCCATGTCCTTCACGACGTCGGTGATCGGCAGGAGCTGCTTCTGGCTGATCAGCCGGGCCAGGTCCTCCTCGTTGAATCGCGTGACGTCGGGTGGGGCGCCCACCTCGAGGGCGGCGGCCATGCGCTTGGCGACCTCGCCCCCGGGTACCGTGAGGATCTGCAGCTCGTTGTCCTTCAGGCCGGCCTGCCGGGCGTACTCCCGCACCTGGCCCAGCATGATCTCGTCGGCGTCCTTGTTGAACAGCGGCTGCATCCAGAAGATGAGCTTCTGCTCCCGGGCCGCGAAGCTCTTCCGCGGCGGAAGCAGGTGAGTGGCGGCCGCCACGGTGGCCCCCAGCTTCAGCACGGTCCGGCGCGACATCGATCCCTGTGCCATGATGGCCTCCTTGCTCGGGTGGGGACAGACTATGCCTTGATGGCGCCGGTGGTCAACCCGGCGATGAGGAGTCGCTGGAAGACGAAGTAGACGACCAGGGGTGGGATGGCGCTCAGCAGGGTGGAGGCCATCATCGGACCCCAGAAGAAGACGTCCTCCACGATGAAGCTCGGGATACCGGTCGGGATCGTCCGCACGTTCACGTTACTGACGAAGACCGAGGCGTACAGGTACTCGTTCCAGGAGAGCGTGAAGGAGAAGAAGGCGACGACGGCGAGGGCGGGTAGCGTGACCGGAAACACGATGCGGAAGAGCACGCCCAGACGACTGCAGCCGTCGACCAGCCCCGCCTCCTCCAGCTCGATGGGGACGGACATGAAGTAGCCCATCAGCAGCCACGTACAGAAGGGCACGGTAAAGCCCAGGTAGACCCACACCAGGCCGGTCCGGGTGTCCTGCAGCCCGAGCGTCATCAGGATGCTCAAGAGGGGGATGAACAGCATCGAGGTCGGCATCAGGTACGTGTAGACGAGGCCCTGGGCGAGGACGGTCCGCCCGGGAAACCGAAGGCGCGTGAGGGCGTAGGCGCCGAGCGACGCGAACAGCAGGGAGAGCAGGGTCGTCGCCGACGAGACGACCAGGCTGTTGCGGAAGTAGAGCAGGTACGGCGTTTTCCGGAAGAGGAGCGCGAAATTCTCCAGGGTCGGCTCCTGGGGCCAGAGCGACAGACCCGCCCCGTAGATCTCGTTGGGGATCTTGAACGAGGTCGTCACCATCCAGTAGAGCGGTCCGAGCGTCCAGACGATGAGCGCCGCCAGGACCACGTAGGCGAGCCCGGAGGTCAGCCGGCCGGTGAGCGTCCGGCTCCGCGACCACGAGGGGCGCCGGGACCCGGTGGCAATCATGGGCTCCGCCGGAGCAGGCGGCGACTCAGCAGGACCACGACCGACACGAGCACCGGGAAGAAGACGATGTTCACCGCCGACCCGATCCCGAGCCGGCCGCTGACGATGGCGAAGTTGTAGGAGAAGTTGGGGACGATGTCGGTGCGGAAGGCCGGGGCGCCGTTGGTCAGGATGTGGACGGCCACCAGGCTGGTGGAGGTGAAGACGCTGGACAGCATGACGGTGACCATGAAGACGTTCTTCATGGACGGGATCGTGATGTGGCGAAAGCGCTGGAGGATGGTCGCGCCGTCCACCTCGGCCGCCTCGTAGAGCTCCTTGGGAATGGCCTGGAGCCCGGCCAGGAAGTGCATCGTGTAGAAGGGCGTCCCGTTCCAGACCACGACCGCGATGACGGCCCACATGGCCAGCCGCGGCTCGGCCAGCCAGGCCACCGGCTCGGTGAGGAGTCCCAGGCGGACGAGGACGACGTTGAGGAGCCCGTTGAACTCGTCGTAGACCCACAACCAGTTCAGCGAGGCCAGCACCGTCGGGATCGCCCAGGGCACGAACAGAATGGTGCGATAAAGGGCGTTGAAGGGGCGTTTCTCGGCGAGGACGAGGGCGGTCACCAGGCCGATGAGGAACTTCAGGACGACCGCGAAGAAGGTGTAGAAGAGCGTGTTGCAGAAGATCCGGGCGAAGTTCGGGTCGCGAGCCAGCTCCGCGTAGTTGGCCAGCCCCACGAACCGGCCGGGCAGGCCGGCGACCTTGGACTGGAGGCTGATCCAGAGGGCGGAGAGGAATGGGTAGACGACGACGCTGCCGAGGATGAGGACGGTGGGCAGGACGAAGGCGTAGGCCAGCGCCACCTCGCTGTGCGTGAGCCGCTCCCACGCCGAGGGTCGCGGCCAGGCCAGCGCGGGACGGCGAGCGGCGGCGTCGGCGGTGGGCGCCGTGGTGCCGGGGCGGCGCATGGGATCGGATCCGGTCCACTCGAACTGTTCCGCGAAGGGCGCGCTTTGTCAACGCCCCTCGCTCCGCCCGGCACGTGCGCGAGGCGTGGGGCACTCCCGGTTCTCGCCGCGACGGATCGGCGGCGGTCCGTCATCGCCGGCGGATGCCATACGTGAAGTGCGAGTTCGACCAGGCCGGATCCGTCACGATGGACGGCCAGAGCGCGTCCTGGTCCGACCTCAAGGAGGGGACGAAGGTCAGGGTCTCTACGAGGTCAAGGATGGCCGTAACGTCGTGAGCCGCATCGAAAGCGTCAAGTAGTCGGTCGACGACGCGGCGTCGAGACCCCCGCAGGGGTGACGCCTCCGGGCGTCACCCCTGTTCCTTCGCCCCGACGAGACGGATGGACGCCATGCGATTCCGGAAGCAGAGGCACCAGCAGGCCAAGCAGATGGCGGGGCCCTGAGGAGGAAAGTCGGCGCCAGAGGTCGTCTGTAAGCCGGGTTCTGTTCGTCAGCCGGAATCCCGGGCTGACGCGACGGTCATTCCTCTGGGCGACCGGTTACCCGGCCGCTCGAGCGGCCTGACCCGAGGGCCCCGGGCGGGCCACCCTTCACCTCCCCGAGGGGAGGCTTGCCCTCCTATTCGGCCTTGCACCGGGTGGGGTTTGCCGAGCCGGCCCGGTCACCCGGGCCGCTGGTGCGCTCTTACCGCACCGTTTCACCCTTACCCCGGCCCCCCGCGGGAGCCGGGGCGGTCTGCTTTCTGTGGCACTCTCCGTGGGGTTGCCCCCCCTGGATGTTATCCAGCACCCTGCCCTGTGGTGCCCGGACTTTCCTCCGGTCCCCAAAGGGACCGGCGACCGCCCGACGGCCTCTGGCGCCGACGAACCATTATACCGCGAGGCGCAGGAAGGAACCGTCGCGGCCCCTTCCGAGAACTCAGGGCTGGTAGTAGAGGATTCGCCCGCAGGACTCGCAGGGGAGGATCTGGCTCGACTGGCGGACCTCGTTGAAGCGCTGAGGAGTCAGGGAGATCCGGCATCCCGAGCACATACCGTTCTGGCCGACGATGGCCACGGCCAGCCCCCCGCGCCCCCGCAGGAGGCGCATGTAGTGCTGAAGGAGGTCTCGGGTGACGTCGCGGGCGAGGGACTCGCGCTCCGCGCGGACGCCAGCCAGATCGGTCTCCAGCGCCCGGAGCTCTTCGGTGGCGGCGGCCTCCTGGCGCTTGGACTCCTCCTCTTCCCGCCGGAGGCGCGCCTCGGCCTCGCCGATCTCGCGGGTCATGCGCTCCTGGGCCTCCATGAGGGCCAGGACCTCTTCCTCGATGCGCCCCTTCTCGACCTTCAGCGACTCGATCTCGGCGAGGACGGCCGAGTACTCCTTGTTGGTCTTGACCTCGTAGAGCCTCGCCTCGCACTTGGCCCGCTGGCTGGCCTGGTAGTCCAGCTCCTTCTCCTTGGCGCGGATTTCCTTGCGCCCGACATCGAGCTTGGCCCGCAGGGACTCGACGGTCGACTTCGCCCGCTCGTAGGCCTCTCGGATGGCCTTGACGCGGACCGGGATCGCCTCGAGCCTCCGCTCGAGACCGCTGATGCGGGTGTCGAGGGTCTGCAGGTCGTGAAGCCGCTGAAGATCGAGATTCATGTCAGATGGTGGGCCCACCCGGACTCGAACCAGGACCCGACCGGTTATGAGCCGGTGGCTCTGCCAGTTGAGCTATGGGCCCGCAATTGGCGATGCTAACAGATTTCCCGGAGCGACACAAATTCGGCTCGCCGAGTCGTGACTCCAGGGGCCGAGGACGACCCGGGGCGACGGGGCTCGGTGCCGCAGCGGTCACGATTCCAGGAAGCTCCTGAGCTTCTTCGACCGCGACGGGTGGCGCAGCTTGCGGAGGGCCTTGGCCTCGATCTGGCGGATCCGCTCGCGGGTCACCGCGAAGTCCTGTCCGACCTCCTCCAGCGTGTGCTCGCACCCGTCGGTGAGGCCGAAGCGCAGCCGGAGGACCTTCTCCTCGCGCGGCGTCAGCGTCGCCAGGACCTTGTTCGTCTGCTCCCGAAGGGAGAGCCCGATGATGGACTCCACCGGCGAGACGACCTGCTTGTCCTCGATGAAGTCGCCCAGGTGGCTGTCCTCCTCCTCGCCGATGGGCGTTTCCAGGCTGATCGGCTCCTGGGCGATCTTGAGGACCTTGCGCACCTTCTCCACGGGCACGTCCATCTTGACGGCGATCTCCTCGGGGGTCGGCTCGCGGCCCAGCTCCTGGACGAGCTGCCGGGAGGTCCGGATGAGCTTGTTGATCGTCTCGATCATGTGCACGGGAATCCGGATCGTCCGGGCCTGATCGGCGATGGCCCGGGTGATGGCCTGGCGGATCCACCAGGTGGCGTAGGTCGAGAACTTGTACCCACGGCGGTACTCGAACTTGTCCACGGCCTTCATGAGGCCGATGTTCCCTTCCTGGATGAGGTCGAGGAACTGGAGCCCGCGGTTGGTGTACTTCTTGGCGATGGAGATCACCAGCCGCAGGTTGGCCTCCACCATCTCCTTCTTGGCCTGGGCCGCCTTCTCCTCGCCGCCCCGGATCACCCGGACGATGCGCTTGAGCTCGTCCACCTTGGCCTCGCCGTCCGACTCGACCCGTTTGATCTTCCGCACCGCGTACCGCTTCCACCGCTCGCGGGGGGCCAGCCGGCGGTCGGCCGGGGTGTTCAGGAGGTCGAAGTCCTCGGCGTCGTCGAGCGAGGCGAAAAAGGCGTGGAACTCGTCCGGCTTCCCCTTCTCCGGATCGCCCCAGAGTCCGATCTCTCGCTCGGCCTTCTGAACCTTGGCCACCATCTGCTTGAGACGCTGGGCCAGCCGCTCGATGACGCCGGAGTTGAGGCCGATCTCCCGCAGGGTGGAGAAGATCCGCTCTTCCTTGGTCCGGACGGCGAGCTCCACCTTCTGGCGCCTCGTGTGGCGAGGGCCGTGCTTCTTCCGCTCGCGGTAGAGCGCCTGCGTCTCGCGCACCAGCCGGTCGACGAGGGCGAGGCCGGCCAGCACGTCACGGACCAGCTCGTCCTCCTTCTCCTCCACGAAGTCCTCGTCGGAGCTGTCGACGATGTCCCGCACCGCGATGCGGCCCTTCCGGAGGCCCTCCCGCAGCGCCTGGAACTCGCGCTTGGCGAGGTTCGTCCCCATGACGGCGCGGGTGACCTCTTCCTTGCCCTCCTCGATCCGCTTGGCGAGCGCGATCTCGCCCTCGCGCGTGAGGAGGGAGACGCGCCCCATCTCGCGGAGGTACATGCGGACCGGGTCCTCGGTGCGCCCGATGGGCCCGGGCGTGAGATCGATGGGCTCCCCGCTCTCACTGGCCGCGGGCTCTTCCCGCTCGTCGATGGCGTCCTCGATCTCGGCGGGGATCCGCGCGGCCTTGGCGGAGTCCACCACTTCGATGTCCATGGCGCCGAACATCATCATGATGTCGTCGAGCTGGTCCAGGGAGACCAGGTCCGAGGGAAGGGCATCGTTCACCTCGTCGTAGGTGACGTACCCTTTCTGCTTACCCATGGAGATCAGCTTGTCCAGCTCTTCGAGCTTGGGGTCGTCACTCATGGACGAACATCCTCCCTGAATTGGGATTTCGGCGCACTGGGGTCGGTCGAGAGCTCGCGGACCCGCCGCGCCTCGCCCTGGAGGGCCAGCTGCAGGTCCTCCACTCCGGTGCCACCGGCAGCCTGGACCTGGGCGATGGCTTGACTGATCTCGCGGATGCGACGCAGATGACGGCGACGCTCCAGGCGTCGCCGCAAGTCGTCGATGAGGGTCGCCACGGGATCGGGCCAGGTCCGCTCCTCGACCAGCAACCGGGACAGGAGCGCGCGCTCGGGCTCGCCCGGCAGCTGTTGCACCAGGGCCGCCGGACTGGCGTCCGGATGGGCCTCGAGGCCGACCAGGATCGCGCGGAGCGCGGCGTGGGCGAGGTCCTGCGGATTGGCCAGGGGGGCCAGCTCCGTGCGCGCCTCCGGAACCTGCACCAGCAGCTGGACCAGATCGCGCTCGAACGAGCCGGGCGGAGCCGGGGGCGCCCCGGGAGCGGCCGGCGGGACCGGACGTCGCACCGCCGCCCCGAGGCGCTGGGCCTGGTTCCACAGGTCGCTCGGGTCGATGCCGAGGCGGCGGGCGGCCTCGCGACCGAGCTCGATCGCCTCGTCGGCGTCCTGGACTTTGGAGAGCAGGAGCGCGATCCGCGCCACCCCCGTCGTCTTGCCCCGCGGGCTGGTGGTGTCTTCCTCCGCGAAGATCCGGTCGATCGCGAACAGGAGGAGGTTGCGGGCCGCCGCGCACCGCGCCTCGAAGGCCTCCCGCCCCTCCTGCCGCAGGAAGGTGTCGGGATCGTGCCCGGCGCTGAGCGTCGCCACCTTGAGGCGGAGCCCGCTCTTGGCCAGCGTGTTCGGCTTCCGGTCGAGCGCCCACCAGTGAGGGTCGGCCGAGTGCTCCAGGAGCTCTTCGGCCCGGCGGGCGGCGTCGATGCCGGCCCGGTCGGCGTCGAAGAAGAGCACGACCTCGTCCGCGTACCGCCGGAGGAGGCCGAGGTGGTGGGGCGTCAGCGCCGTCCCGAGGACCGCGACGGTCTCCCCGAAGCCGTGCTGGTGCGCCATCAGGCAGTCGATGTAGCCTTCGACCAGGAGCGCGCGCCGGGAGACCGCCATCCGCTCCCGCGCGAGATGGAGCGCGTAGAGGGTCTGACCCTTCTGGTAGAGGGGGGTCTCGGGGGAGTTGAGATACTTCGGCTCTTCGCCGCCGAGAGCGCGGCCGCCGAAGGCGATCACGCGCCCCTGGCTGTCGGCGATGGGGAAGATGAGCCGGCCACGGAACCGGTCGTAGTGACCGCTCCCGGTCTGGCGAACCAGGACGAGCCCGGCTCCCACCAGCGCGTCGGCGCCGAACCCCTCGGCGCGCGCCGCCGAGAGGAGGTGGTCCCACCCCTCGGGGGCGTAGCCGAGCCGAAACGTGCGCGCCACCTCGAGGGCGATGCCGCGCTCGGCCAGATACCCCCGCGCCCGCTGGGCGTCGTCCCTGTCCCAGAGCCACGTCTCGTATCGGTGCGCGGTCCACTCCACCAGGCGATAGAGCGCTTCGCGGGCGCCTGTCTCGGCCCGCGCCCCCGGCTCCGCGCGCGATGGGAGCGCGACCCCGGTCCGCTCGGCGAGGAGCCGCACGGCCTCGGGGAACTCGAGCCGGTCGTGCCGCTTGAGGAACTCGAAGGCGTCCCCGCCGGCGTGACAGCCGAAGCAGTGGAAGATGCCGAGCTTCGGGTTGACCGTGAACGAGGGCGTCTTCTCCTGATGGAAGGGACACAGGCCCTTCCAGCGCTCGCCGGCCCGCTTGAGGGGCACGTAGCTCCCGATGAGGTCCACGAGGTCGACGCGGGTCCGGATGTCATCGAGCACATCGGACGGCACCATCATGGGCGTCTCGCCTCGCCATCGCCCGACCCACCGCTCGGGTCTCGGCCCGGGAAGCTCATCAGTCGCGCCGACCTTCCACCAGCTCGACCACCGTGGCGCCGGCCCCGCCCTCCCCGGGCCTGCCCGCCCGGAAGGCGCTGACCAGGGGATGCGCGCGCAGGCACGCCTCGACGGCGCGCTTGAGCGCCCCCGTCCCCTTGCCATGGACGACGCGCACCGTGTCGTGGCCGGCCAGGACCGCGTCGTCCAGGAACTTCTCGACGGCGACGCGCGCCTCGTCGGTGGTCCACCCGAGCAGGTGGAGCTCGCGAGGCACGTCGTGCCGCTCGGGCACCGAGATGGCGGGTGTCCGGGCGCGGCCCCGGGCGGCCGGCGCCGACTCGACCTCGCTCCGCGGCACCCGGACGGTGAGGCTCCCGGCTTGCACCGTGACGAGGCCGGCGTCTTCGGCGACGATGCGGCCCCGGAGCCCGAGGCCCCGCAGGCGGACCTCGCCCGGCTCGGCGTCGACCCGCGAGGCCTCCGCGGGCTCGGTCGGCGGCGCCGGCAGCTCGGCCTCGGCGCTGCGGAGGCGATGGTAGGCTTCCTGCGCCCGCCGCCGCGTGGCCTCCTCGGTCTTCAGCCGGTCGAGCTCTTGCCCCACGCGTCGGCGCGCATCGCCGAGCAGGGCGCGCGCCTCGGCGTGAGCGCTCCGGCGCACGCCGGCTGCCTCCGCTTCGGCCTGGGCCAGGGCGCGCCGGGCGTGGTCGAGAGCCGCGGCCGCCTCGGCCTCGCGGCGCGCGGCATCGGCCACCCGGGTCTCGGCCTCGCGCTCGCGTGTCGCGAGGTCGGCCAGGAGCGTCTCGATGCGCCGGCTGGCCTCCGAGAGGTGCGCGCGCGAGCGCGCGATGACAGTCGACGGCAGGCCCAGCCGCTCGCCGATGGTCAGCGCGTAGCTCGGCCCGGGACGCCCGTACTCGAGGCGGAAGGTCGGCGCGAGCCGCTCGGCGTCGAAGGCGACGCTGGCGTTCTCGAGACGAGGCTCCAGCTGGGCGAAGACCTTCAACGGCTCCAGGTGAGTGGTGGCGATCACGCGGGCGCCCCGGTCGAGGAGTGCCTCGACGAGGGCCGCCCCGAGCGCCGCGCCCTCGGCGGGATCGGTGCCCGCCCCCAGCTCGTCGAGCAGCACGAGCGAGCGGGAGGTGGCGGCATCGAGGATGTCGCGCAGCTGGCGCACGAAGGAGGAAAAGGTCGAGAGGTTCTGGGCAAGGCTTTGGTCGTCCCCGATCACCGCGAAGACCCGATCGCAGAGCGGGAGGCGGCTGCCTGGCTCGACCGGCAGGTGACACCCCGCCTGGGCCATCAGGACGAGGAGCCCGGCCGTCTCCAGGGCCACTGTCTTGCCGCCGGCGTTGGGTCCGGTGATGAGGAGGCCGGGACGCTCGGCCGGCACTCGAACGTCCACGGGCACGACCGGGCTGCCCCCCTCCCACTGCTGCAGGACGAGCAGGGGATGCCGGGCCCCCCGCAGGTCGAGGTCGCCGCCGTCCTGGACCTCGGGCGCGGTGGCGCCGAGCCGCTCGGCGAGACCCGCCCGCGCGAACGCGAGGTCGACCGTGGCGAGCCCCTCGACGGTCAGGTCGAGCTCACCGAGGTGGCGGCACACCCGACGCGTGAGCTCGCGCAGGAGCCGCGCCTCCTCGTCGCGCTCCTCGAGGCCGCGCTGGGTGAGCTGGTTGTTCAGCTCGATGACCTCCTCGGGCTCGATGAAGAGGGTCGCCCCGCTCCCGGAGCGATCGTGGACGATGCCGCGGATCGCTCGCCGGGCGTCACCGCGGACCGGCAGCACGTACCGGCCGTTGCGGACGGTGATGTACCGCTCCTGGAGCGCCGGGGCCACGGTCGGCCGATCGAGGAGCCCTTCGAGCCGGGCCTGGAGCTCGGCCCGGAGCGTGGCGATCTGGCGCCGGATGGTCCGCAGCCGCGGGCTGGCGCGGTCGAGCAGACGGCCCTCGGCATCGAGGTCGTGGGCGAGCGCGGCCGCCAGGTCGGGACAGGCCGGAACCCGCCGGCACCGCTCACTGATGGTCGGGGCGACGTGGGCGACACGCCGGCCGTAGTCATGGAGGCGCTCGGCGGCGGCGAGGGTCCGTCCGAGGGCGACGAGCGCGGCGCCCTCGAGCGCGGCGCCGTCGGGAGCCGCCTCGGCCAGCGCGGGCCGGATGTCGCTCACCCCGTCCCACGGAGGGTCGCCCTCGCAGGTGAGGGCGGCTCGCGTCTCTCCGGTTTCCTGAAGGGCGGCCTGGATGACCGTCAGCGTGTCACTCGGCGCGAGCACCAGCGCGCGCTCGCGCCCGAGGGGGGTCACAGCGAAGCGGGCCAGAAACGCGCGAAATGCCTCCCAGCCGAGAACGTCCCCGGGGGTCAACTCCACCTCGACGGGCGCGAGCTCAGTCCGAGTATCGCTCCCGCCGCTTGGCTTTCTTGCGTGCCGCCAGCGCCTTGCGCTTCCGCCGAACGCTGGGCTTCTCGTAGTGCTGGCGCTTCTTGAGCTCGGAGAGAAGGCCGGCCTTCTCGCACTGCTTCTTGAAGCGTTTGAGCGCGCTCTCGAAGGACTCGTCTGGTTCTACGATGACCTTCGTCAACTCGCGGTTCCCCCCTTCCCTCCGACGCTCGACCGGATAAACGTTTAGTTTATACCACAATCCCCCCACCCTGTCCATTGCGGGACACCCGGATCTCAGCCCTTGGTGGGAAAGCCTCTCGGCGAAGGGGGCGCGCCCTCATGCGTGACCGCCGACCACCCGCATGGTCGCTCCGAGCAGCGGCTTTTGTCGCCGCCACGATTCCTGGGGGAGGCTTCGGAGGGGGTGTTCCAACACCCCTCCGATCTCTCACGCGTCCCGCGCCGGCGGGGAGGCCGCCAGCCGGAGCACCGCGTCCGCGGCCTGCTCGAGGATGACCGGGAGCGCCTCTCGCTCGGCCGAGTCGAAGCCGGCCAGCACCCAGTCGACCACTTCGTCCTTGGTGTCGGGTCGGCCAACGCCCACCTTGACCCGCCGGAATCCCTCGGTGCCGAGGGCGTCGATGAGCGAGCGCACCCCATTGTGCCCGCCATGGCGACCCTTGTGGCGAATGCGCACCCGGCCGAACGGAAGGTCGATGTCGTCGTGGACCACGATCAGGGTCGTCGGGTCGAGCCCGAGGTCGCGGAGGAGCCGCGCCACCCCCGGCCCGACGACGTTCATGAAGGTGACGGGCTTGGCGAGATGGAGCGGCGCGCCGTTCCACGTCGTCTCCGCGAGGACGGCCGGCCCCCGGAGTCGAAAGCGACCACCCAACCGCTGGGCCAGGCGATCGAGGACCGCCTGGCCCACGTTGTGCCGCGTGTCCTGGTAGGCCGGGCCCGGATTGCCGAGGCCGACGACCAGCTGCGGAACCGACGGCACCGTGGTGGTCTCTGGCGGCCGTCCCGGGGTCGGCGTCCGAGCACCCGGCGGGCGCTACTTTTCCTTTTCCTTCTTCGCTCTCGGCTCGGCCTTGGCCTCGGGCTTTCCCGCCTCCTCTTCTTTGCCTTCCTCCGGCTTGCGCTCGGTGACGACCTCGGGCTCCGCCGCCGGAGCCGCCGTCGGCGCCGCAACCTCCTCGGCCATGGGCGGCGAGACGGTGACGACGGGCTGGGTGGAGGGCGTGGTCACCCGGACGCCCTCCGGCGGTCTCAGGTCGGCGACCGTGAGGACGTCGTGGATGCGGAGGGCCGAGACATCGACGTCGAGCCGCTCGGGAATGAGCGAGGGAAGGCACGCCACGGCCACGGTGCGGAGGAGGACGGCGAGGACCCCGCTCTGCTCCTTGACCCCGGCCGCTTCGCCGATCACATGGATCGGGACCTCGACGGTGATCTCCTCGTCCATGCGGACGGCCTGGAGGTCGACATGGAGGAGTGTCTCGCGAACGGGATCGAACTGGAGGTCGCGCACGACGGCCGTCCGGGCGTCCGGCTCGCCGAGCAGGCGCAGGTTCACCAGCACGCCGCCCCCGGCGTGGGCGTGGAGGACCCGCTGCACGTCCTTGGGCGACACCGAGAGCGGCAGGGGTTCGGAACGGGCGCCGTAGAGAATGGCGGGAATCAGCCCGCGCCGCCGCAGGCGCCGGGCCGCCTCCTTGCCGCGGCTGTCGCGGCGCTCCACCGTGAGCTCACGAATTTCCATGACCGGACTCCCTCATCACACGAATAGCGTGGACACGGACTCCTCGTCGTGAATGCGTCGGATCGCCTCCGCCAGGAGCGGAGCCACCGAGAGGACCGTGATCTTGGGATGCTGCTTGTCCTTGGCCAGCGGGATCGAGTTGGTCACGACGACTTCGTCGATCGGGGCCCGTTCGAGTCGCGCCATCGCCGGCCCCGACAGGACCGGGTGGACGCCGCAGGCGAAGATGCGGTGGGCCCCCTCGCGCTCGAGGGCGTCAGCCGCCTGGACCAGCGTCCCGGCGGTGTCGATCATGTCGTCGATGATCAGGACGTCGCGCCCCTTGACGTCGCCGATCAGGCGCATGAACACCGAGACATTGGCGCTTTCCCGCCGCTTGTCGATGATCGCCAGGCCGGCGTAGAGCCGCTTGGCGATGGCCCGGGCTCGCTCCACGCCGCCGGCGTCGGGGGAGACGACCACCAGGTCCGTCCAGCCCCGCTGGGCGACGTAGTCGATGATGACCGGGGCGGCGAAGAGATGATCCACGGGAATGTCGAAGAAGCCCTGGATCTGGCCCGCGTGGAGATCGATCGCCAGCAGGCGCTGGGCGCCGGCGACGGTCAGCAGATCGGCCACGAGCTTCGCGGAGATCGGGACACGGGGCTGCACCTTGCGGTCCTGGCGCGCGTACCCGTAGTAGGGGAGCACGGCGGTGATGCGCTGGGCGGAGGCCCGCTTGAAGGCGTCGAGCATCACCAGGAGCTCCATGAGGTTGTCGTTGACCGGCGGGCAGGTGGGCTGGACGACGAACACGTCCGTTCCGCGGACGTTCTCGTCGATCTGCACGAACACCTCGCCGTCCGAGAACCGCGCCACCTCGGCCTGACCCAGCGGGACGCCGAGCATCGCCGCGATCTCTTCGGCCAGGGCCCGGTGGGCATTGCCCGAGAAGAGCTTCAGCTCGTACGGCATGGCGTCTCCTCGTTGCTCCCCGATGGCCGTCGTCTCGGTTGCGGCCCTCCCTCCGCCCGACGGGCCGGGTGGGCGGTGGTTGGGGCGGCAGGATTCGAACCTGCGAATACGGGATCCAAAGTCCCGCGCCTTACCGCTTGGCCACGCCCCAAGCCGCCTCCTGCCGCCGGGCCTTCGCCGGGCCCGCGTCCTCGCCGTCGCCGATCGAGAGCACCGGACCCGCGACGGTCCGGGCCACCCAGACCGACCACCTCGGCCCCCCGCCCGTGGCCAGTGCCGCGCGGATGCGTAGCGCGGCTGCGCGAGAGGCCGCGATCCCGATGACCGTCGGACCGCTCCCCGACATCACCGCCCCGAGCGCTCCGGCGTCGAGGAGGGCCGCCTTGACATCCCCCAATCCCGGCCAGAGCGACAGCGCGGCCGGCTCCAGGCCGTTCACGACGCGCGACGCGACGGCCGCGGCCCCGTCGCCCAGCGCCGCCACCAGGGTCCGGACCCGCGTGCCGTCGGTGAAGTCCACCGGCCGGAGCCGCGCGTAGACGTCCCGGGTCGGCAGCGGAAAGCCCGGGTTCACCAGAACGACCGCCAGCGACTGATGCGGCGGAACGGCCGCGAGTCGCTCCCCTCGGTCCGCCCCGAGTGCCGGACTCTGCCCCAGGAAGAACGGGACGTCCATCCCGAGCTTGGTCGCCAGCGCGAGCAGTCGCGCCGGCGCGAGCGAGAGCCCCCACAGCCGACTCAGGCCGACGAGGACCGCCGCCGCATCGGCCGATCCACCGCCGAGTCCCGCCGCCACCGGGATCGCCTTCGCGATCCGAATCCGCGCCCCCACGCGGACCTGCCCCTCGCGCCGGATCAGCTCCGCCGCGCGCCACGCGAGATTGTCTCGGCCCCGGGGCACGCCCGGGGCGTCGCACGCGACCTCGATGCCGGAAGACCCGGGCGCCTCGGGCTGGATGGTCTCGAGGGTCACCCGATCGGCCAGATCGATGGCCGCGAGGAAGGTCAGGAGCTCGTGGTACCCATCGGCCCGACGGCCCAGCACCTCGAGGCCCAGATTCACCTTCGCCCGGGCCCGCACGGTGAGGTGCCGCCCGCGTTCGAGCACGGAAAACCCTAGCATGACGGGGGTTTCCTGTCAATCAACGGCTTCGATCGGCACGCCTGGCGGGATGGGGAGCTCGAAGGCGTCGGGCGGCGGGGCCATGTTCTCGCCCGAGACGTATCGGAGATGGGCCTCCAGACTCCGACCCGGCGCCTCCACCACGAGCTCCTGCAGGCCCCCCCCGAGGGCTCGCTCGAACGTGACGGTCAGACGCTCGCCGTTCTCGAGCTGGAGCCGTGCCGGCTGGCCCTCGGCCGTCACCCAGACTCGCTGGCGGGCGCCGTCCGCCTCGAACACGATGTGGGCGCCGCGATCCTCGGCGACGCGAACGGCGACGCCCGGCGGGGGCGTCGGGACGTGTCCGGCCAGCAGCCGGATGAGCGTCTCCGGGCGGACCGGGACCCCGAGCCAGCGATTCATCGATTCAGGAGTCGGCCGCGCCCGCCACGCCTTCCGCTCGGTGGGGCTATAGATGGTGAGGGACTCGGGCCCGGTGGTGACGATGAGCGCGGGCAGGCCCAGCGGGCTGATGGCCTCGAAGCGAAGCCGGGTCGGCGAGACGAGAAGCGCGCCCGCGCTCCGCTGGGCCCGTCCCTGTCGCACCACCGTCAGGTCGACGGCGGCCCGCAGGCCCGAGAACGCCTGCCACTCCCGCTCCCAGCGACGCACGAGCTCGGCCGCCTCTCCGGCCGCCACGCCGCCGAGGACGGGCGGGCGGCGTTCGGGGACGCTGGCGCAGCTCGAGGCCAGGAGCACGAGGGCGGTGAGCGCGCCCAGGCGCCGGTTCGGCCGCCGCGGGCCGGTCTTCACGCTCCGCATGTCCCGGGGGCCGAACCGGCCGAGCTTACTTTCGGCCTTCCCGCTTCTGCCGGGCCTGCTCGACCTTCCGCTTGACGCCCTCGTTGGCGGGGTCGATCTCGAGCGATTTTTCCCAGGCCCGGAGCGCCTCGGTGTCGTTGCCGATCTTGAGATGGGCATCCCCGAGGTGCTCGTAGATGACGGCGTCTTCTTTCCCCTTGGTCAGCTCGATGGCCCGGTTGAGCTCGCGAAGAGCCTCGTCGTACCGGCCTTGCTGGTAGTAGGCCCAGCCCAGGCTGTCGACGAAGTACCCGTTTTCGGGCTCGAGCTCGAGGGCCTTCCGGATGAGCCCCTCGGCCTCGTCGAGCCGGATCCCCTTCTCGGCGAACATGTAGCCCACGTAGTTGTAGGCCTCGGCGTGCTTGGGATCGAGCGCGATCACCCGCCGGAACTGGGTCACGGCGTCCTCGAACTTGCCCATCTTCTCGTAGGCGACGCCGAGCTGGAAGCGGAGATCCTTGTGCTTGTCGTCGAGCGTGAGCCCTTCCTCGTAGGCGCGGACCGCCCGGTCCTGCTGGTTGGCCCGGGAGTACGCCATCCCGAGGTAGAGGAAGAGCTCGGGGCGCTTCGGGTCGAGGTTGATCGCCTCCTGCAGGACCTTGATGGCCTCGTCGTAGCGCTTGGCGCGGCTGTGGAGGAAGCCCAGCTGGAGCCGAGCATCGATCGACTTGGGGTCGCTCTGGAGGACCTGCCGGAGCTCCTCGAGCGCCTCCTTCTCCCGCCCGGCGTCGAGGTAGGCGGACGAGAGGTAGAAGCGCGCGCGCAGGTTGGTGGGTTCCAGCGTGAGGACGCGCTGGAAGGCCTCGATCGCCTTGTCGTAGGCCTTCCGCTCGTACTCGACGGCTCCCAGCTTCGTCCACACGCGGGGGTCACTGGGAAGCTGGTCGGCCAGCGTCGCGTACTCCTCGCTCGCGTCCTGGAGCTTGCCGAGCCGGATCAGCAGCTCCCCGAGGCGGTCGCGCAACGCCGGGTTGTCCGGGTTCGCCTCCAGCGCCTGCCGGTAGACGGCGACCGCCTGGTCGTCTTTCTTCTGCTGCTCGTAGACGAAGGCGAGGGCGGCCCAGGCGCCGTCCTGGTCCGGGTCGAGCTCGACCGCCCGACGGAGGAGGCGGACGGCGTCGTCCCAAGCCTCCCGCTCGACCGCGAGCCGACCCAGCAGGTAGTGCGCCCGTGCGTGTTTCGGGTCGACCTGGAGCAACCGCTCGAGCACGCCTCGGGCCTTCTCGTAGTCCTTCCGCTCGGCGTAGTAGCGGGCGAGGGTCTCGTACGGCTCGGTCGCGGGCGGGTTCAGGCGGATCGCCTGCTCGAGTTCGGCCACCGCCTCCGTGTCCTTCTTCTGGGCGTGGTAGAGGTCGGCCAGCGTGATGTAGGCGCCGACGGCGCCGGGATCGAGGGTCCGGGCCCGGTGGGCCGCCGCCATGGCATCGGTGTACTGCTCCTGCCGGCCCAGCCACTTGGCGAGGGTGAGCCAGAGCGCGGGACTCTTCGGGTCCCGGTCGATGGCCTTCTTGATCTCGGTGATCGCGTCGCCCATGCGTCCCGCCTGGGCGTAGAGGAGGGCCAGGGCGGTGTGGAGGTAGGCCGCCGGATCGGCCGGCCGCCGAGAAACGGCGATCGAGGTCGAGGCCGTCGAGGCCGTGGCGGAGCCGGCGTCGGTCGCCGCCGCGCCTCCGTGCGGCACCGCCGCGCATCCCAGGAGCAGCAGCAGCACGGCGGCGCACAACCCGGTGCGGGTGAACCTCATCAGGATACCTCTCCTTCCGCGGTCTCGGGCGACGGCCGACCGCCGTCAGCCGGGGCCAGATGGAATCGGATGGCCCGGACTTCCACGGTGGGCGCGACGGCCCGGCAGCGTGCCAGCAGCGCCTCTTCCGTGAGCGTGAGGCGGTGAAGCCAGCCGGAGCCGTCCACGGCCACCTGCAGAATGCCTCCTTCGATGCCCTCGGCCCGGGACCGGCGCGCGGCCGGCCCCGCGATTTCGGGCCAGGCCGCCAGCAGACGGACCTCGGCCAGGCGATCGGTCAGTCCTGGCAGGGTCCCCAGGAGGTCCCCGACGCGGACCGGCTCAGCCATCGGGCGCTTGTCCGGAGCTTACCATGCCGAGGGTCCGCTCGACCCGGCGCATGTCGGCCGCCACGACCGCCACCGCCGCCAGGGCGATCACGCCCGCGAAGAAGACCACGACGGGCAGGAGGAGCATGGCCGCCTGGAGTGATCGGCGTCGATCCGAGATGAGCCCCACGATGCCCGGCGAGAGGAAATCGCCGCCGAGGTGGATCAGGAACACGAAGATCGCCACCGCCGTGGCCCGCAGCGAGGGGTTCACGACGTTGTGAATCACGGCGTTGACGCTGCCGACGTAGAGCACGAGGAAGAACACGGCCAGGAACAGGGCGGGCAGGAACACCGAGCGGTCGTCGTGGAGGAGGAACACCAGCGCGAACGGGGCGGACAGGATGAAGCCGCCTGCGATCGTGAGCAAGTGGCCCGCCGCGGTCCGGCGCGCCAGGGCATCGCCGATCAGCCCGCCGACGATCACCCCGAGGAGTCCCGCGCTGGCCGAGAGCGAGCCGTACCAGATGGACGCCTCGAGGACGGAGAACCCTTTCACCCGGTGCAGATAGCTCGGCAGCCACGCCGCGAACGCCCCCGTCGCGAAGGCCACCAGCATCCCGACGGCGCAGACCATGACGAAGGTCGGCGTGCGGAACAGCCCGAGAATGCCCACTACCAGTCCCGGCGCCGCGGGGGCCGGGAGGGCCAGCAGGACGGGGTCCTCCTCGGGCGCGACGTCCTGCCCGCCCCGCGGCGGGTCCGCGAGGCGCCAGGCCAGCACGGCCAGGACGAGGCTGGGGATGCCGATCAGGAGAAACGCGCCGCGCCACCCGAAGCGGCTGCCGACGAGCCCGCCGACCGTCACGCCGATGGCCCCGCCCACCGGGATGGCCGCGTTGAAGAGGCTGTTCACGAAGCCCCGCCGCGCCTTCGGGAAGAAGTCCGACACCATGGCGGTGGCCGTCGGCCCGTAGGACGCCTCGCCGATGCCGACCAGCGCCCGCGTGAAGAAGAGCTGCCCATAGGAGCGGGCCAGGCCGGACAGGAAGGTCGCGGCGCCCCAGACGGCCACGCCGACTCCGATCAGCCGATTCCGCGGGAGCCGATCGCCCAGGACGCCGAGCGGAATGGACCCGAGCAGGTAGAGGAAGACGAACGCGGAGGCCAGCCACCCGAGCTCGGCGTCGGACAGCTCGAGGTCGGCCTGAACGAGCGGGAACACTCCGAAGATGATCTGGCGGTCGATGTAATTGAACAGGTTGATCGTGAACAGCACCCAGAGCGCGTACCGGGCGTAGCGCGGGGAGAAGAACAGGGGCGTGGGGGAACTCATCGGGGTCGCGCTCGAACGGCTATCCTAGCACGCGCGCGCGAACGGCCACAAGGTTTCGGGCCTGCGCAGGCGCCGCGTTTGACGCAGTGGGCGCGGAGGCTGTAGCATGCAGGCCACATGGCTCACGCGCGTCGCGGCGATCTCCTGACGGTGGACGTGACGGATCTCGCCTTCGGCGGAGAAGGCGTGGCCCGCGCCGGCGGCTACGTCGTGTTCGTGCCCGGTGGGGTGCCCGGGGACCGGCTCGACGTCCGCCTGACCCAGGTCCGGCCGCGGTTTGCCCGCGGCCAGATCGAGCGCGTCGTGACCCCGTCCGGGCTCCGCGCCGAGCCGCCCTGTCCCTACTTCGGCCGCTGCGGCGGGTGCCGACTCCAGCACGTCCGCTACGAGGCGCAGCTTGCGTTCAAGCAGCGCCAGGTCGCCGAGTGCCTGGCGCGGCTCGGCGGGCTCGGCCCGGCCGAGGAGATCCCGGTCCGACCGATCGTCGGCGCGCCCGAGATCTACGGGTACCGCAACAAGATGGAGTTCACGTTCGCCGAGGCGGACGGCCGGGCCGTCGTCGGGCTCCACGAAGCGGAGCGATACGACGCGATCCTGGACATCGAGCGGTGCCTCATCCAGTCCGAGACGCTGAACGCGGTCCTGCGGGAGGTCCGCGCCTTCGTGCACGAGCACGGTGGGACCGTCTATCGCCAGGATCGGGAGGAAGGGCTGCTCCGCTTCCTGATGCTGCGGGAAGGGCGGGCGACTGGCGAGGCGATGGTGAACCTCGTGACCGCCTCACATGATCTGGCGTTGGCCAGGGCCCTGGCCGACCACCTGCGCGCCCGGTGCCCGCAGGTGACCTCCGTCGTCCTCAACGTGAATCCGAAGAAGGCGGCGGTGGCGGTGGGCGTGGAGGAGCACCCCATCGCCGGCCACGAGCGGATCCGCGAGCGGCTCGGCGGCCTCGACTTCTCGATTTCGGCCAACTCGTTCTTCCAGACCAACACTCCCCAGGCCGAGCGGCTCTTTTCCGTGGTCGCCGAGTACGCGGCGCTGACGGGGCGCGAGGTGGTCTTCGACCTCTACTCCGGCACCGGCGCCATCAGCCTGCTGCTGGCGCGGCAGGCCCGCGCCGTGTACGGCATCGAGGTCGTCCCGGCCGCGATCGACGACGCCACGCGCAACGCGACGGCCAACGGGATCGGGAACTGCACATTTCTGGCCGGGGAGGTCCGCGACGTCCTGCCCGACCTGGTCCGGCAGGGGATCCGGGCGCACGTGGTGGTCGCCGACCCGCCCCGAGCCGGGTTCCATCCCAAGGCGCTGCGGGCCGTCCTCGCGCTGGCCCCGGAGCGCATCGTGTACGTGTCGTGTAACCCGGCCACCCTCGCCCGCGATCTCGGGATTGTCCGCGCCGGCGGCTACCGGATCACGGCGGTCCAGCCGCTCGACATGTTCCCGCACACCCCGCACATCGAGGTGGTCGCCCGCCTCGAGCGGGCGCCCTGATCACGCGGCGGCTCCAGAGCGCGACCGAGCCGAGAACCGATCCGCGAGGAGACTCTCGGACTGAGCGCGCGCCGCGGGCTCACCCGGCCGCCGCCGGTTAGTTGTGCCGCTCCGAGCGGCGGCTTCGCCCGCGCAACTGTGGGTCTGGGAGGGGGCCGTCGAGGCCCCCTCCCACGATCTACGTGTGTGTGTCCGAGTAACCCGCGCCGTCCGCCGGGCGCGTGAGACATCGAGGACTGCTCCGAGCGGCGGCTCCGCCGCCGCTACGACGGGGGGGCATCGGGGGGGTCTTCCGAGACCCCCCCGAATGACCTAGCACTTCTGGTCGGAAAGGCAGATCCAGGGCCCCACCAGCTGCTCCGACGAGAGCGCCTGGAACTTCACCCGCTTGGCCACCCCGTAGATGTCCATCTGCTGGTAGAGCGGGATGGCCGGAGCCTCGTCCATGAAGATAGAGAGCGCCTTCCCGTAGAGAGCCAGGCGCGCCTTGGGATCGACGGTGGTCGCGGCCTCGTCGAGGAGGCTGTCGAACTGCTCGTTGTGATAGTTGGACAGGATCTTGGCCGTGCGGAACAGCGGCGTGAGGGTGCCGTCGGCGTCCCAGGTCGTGTTCCCCCAGCCGATCAGCGCGAGGGGACCGGCGCCATGGACGTAGGTCATCTGGTTGAGGTAGGTGCCCCACTCGTGGGTCCGCACGGTCGTGCGGATGCCGGCCTTGGTGAGCTGGCCGGCGATCGCCTCGGCCACCTCCTTATCCTTCAGGTACCGGCCATCGGGTGAGTTGAGCACGAGGTCGACGCCGTTCGGGTACCCCGCCTCGGCCAGGAGCTGCTTGGCCTTGGCGACATCCTGGCGGTACGGCTGGAGCTTCGCGTCGAAGCCGAAGTGCTTGCTGGTCAGCACGGTCGCCGTCCGGATGCCGTTGCCCTCGAGCACGTTCTTGATGACCTCGTCCACATTGACGGCGTAGTTGAGGGCCTGGCGGACCCGCTTGTCCTTGGTCGGTCCGTCGTACGGCCCGACGAGCTTGTGCTCCTTGTCGTACCGGTGCGTGTAGACCCAGACGAAGATCACGCGCACGCTCGGCGCCTTGGAGGTGTAGAGCTTGGGGTTGTCCTCGACCTGCTTGATGAGGTGCGGCGGCACGTTGGTGACGATGTCGGCCTCGCCCGCCTGCAGGGCGGCCACCCGCGTGGTGTGCTCGGGGATCGGCCGGAAGACGAGCGTCTTGACCTTGGGCGCCCCGCCCCACCACTGCTCGTTCGCCTCCATGGTGATGGCCTCGTCCTTGGCCCACGTGACGAACTTGTAGGGCCCGGACCCGACCGGATTCTTGGCCAGGTGCGCCCCGTCCTTTTCCTTGAAGTACTTGGGCGGGACGATGGCGCCCCGGAGCGCGAGCTGGTTCTCGAGGGTGGGGAAGGGCTTCTTGGTCAGGATGCGAACCGTGTACTTGTCCGGCGCCTCGATCTTGTCGATGAGGGTGAAGTTCGGGGCCTGCCGCATCTTGAGCTCGGGGCTGCTGACGCGCTCGAGGCTGAATTTCACGGCTTCCGCGTCCAGCTCTTCCCCGTTGTGGAACTTCTGGTTCCGCCGGATCTTGAACTCCCAGGTCGTCGGGTTGACGACCCGCCAGGACTCGGCGACCCAGGGGATGACCTTGAGGTCCTTGTCCCGGAACAGCAGGGTGTCGTAGAGGTTCAGGAGCACGTTGTAGGCCGGGGTCTCCTCGTGGTTGTGCGGATCGAGCGTGGTGGGGTCCACGCCCTGGGCGATCACCACGCGCCCGGTGGACTGGGCGCCGGCCGGCAGCGCCGTCCCGGCCAGCAGGACACCGGCGGCGAAGACGATGAGGAACCGTCGCATGAGGACCTCCTTTGGGGTGAGTGGGTCGTGAGGCGGACGATCGGATGCGAGGGTTATCGGCACGGCCGCTACACCTTGAGCCGCGGGTCGAACGTATCCCGCAACCCGTCGCCGAGCAGGTTGATCCCGAGCACGGTCAAGAGGATGGCCAGGCCCGGGAAGGTCGCCAGCCACCAGGCCGTGGACAGGTACACGCGTCCGTCAGCGAGCATGCCGCCCCAGGTCGGGGTCGGCGGCTGGACGCCGAGGCCGAGAAAGGAGAGGGCGGACTCGAGGACGATCACCCGGGCCATGTCGAGGGTCGCGATGACGAGCCAGGGCGTGAAGGCGTTGGGGACGATGTGGCGGGCGATGATCCGCGCGTTGGCGCTGCCCATGGCGATGGCCGCCTGGACGAACTCCCGCTCTCGCAGCGAGAGCACCTCCCCCCGGACGATCCGGGCATACACCACCCAGCCCGACACGCCGACCACGATGATGATGTTGCGCAGGCTGGGCCCCAGGACCCCGATGACCGCGATGGCCAGGAGGATGAACGGAAAGGCGAGCTGGATGTCGGCGAGCCGCATGAAGGCGTCGTCCACGCGCCCCCCGAAGTATCCCGTCAGGAGCCCGATCAGGAGACCCAGGACACCCGAGATGGCGACGGCCGCGAAGGCCACCAGGAGCGCGATCCGCGCGCCGAAGAGAACGCGCGAGAGGATGTCCCGCCCCAGGTGGTCGGTGCCGAGGACGTGGAGGCGGCCCCGATCGTCGGTCCCGCCGGGCGGCTTGAGCCGCTGGGTGATGTCCTGCTCCAGATGATCGAAGGGGGCGAGCAGCGGGGCGAGCAGCGCCGCGCCCAGGACCGCGGCGATGACCACGAGCCCGAAGAGCGCCGTCCGCCGCCGGATCAACCGGCGCGCCAGTGTCCAGGTCTCGCTGTGCCGAAAGGCGGGGATCCGGGGGAGCTGCAGCGTCTCGGCGCCGCTGTGATTCATCGGTCAGCGGATGCGGATCCGAGGGTCGAGGTAGGTGTAGAGGACGTCGACGATCAGGTTGACGAGGACGAAGATCGAGGCGAGGACGAACACGGCCGCCTGGACGACCGGATAGTCCCGGTTGTAGATCGCCTGGACTGACAGGCGACCCACCCCGGGCCAGGCGAAGATCGTCTCGGTGATCACCGCCCCGCCCAGCAGCGTGCCGAGCTCCAGGCCCACGATCGTGACTACCGGGATCCCGGCGTTCTTGAGCGCGTGCTTCCAGACCACACGCCGCTCGCCGACTCCCTTGGCGCGCGCCGTCCGGACGTAGTCCTGCCCCAGCACCTCCAGCATCCCCGACCGGGTGAGCCGCATGATCCGCGCCGTCGTGAAGAGGCCGAGCGTGAGGGCGGGCAGGATCAGGTGCGTGAACCCGCC
This sequence comes from Candidatus Methylomirabilota bacterium, assembly GCA_036005065.1. NCBI lineage: Bacteria > Methylomirabilota (SeqCode) > Candidatus Methylomirabilota bacterium. Next base: position 70,627 of record DASYQW010000161.1, read on the forward strand.
GCGGCCCGAGGACGGCAGGAGATGGAGCCCGACCGAGAAGACGAGGATCAGCATGATCCCGAGCCAGAAGGTGGGCATCGCCTGCCCGACGAGCGCCACCACGGTGCTCACGTAGTCGACGGAGGTGTTCCGGAAGACGGCCGAGACGATCCCGGCCGGGATCGCGAGGACCAGAGCCACCCCGAGGGCGACCGTGGTGAGCTCGATGGTCGCCGGCATCCGCTGCCAGACCAGGGCCAATGCCGGCTCCTCGTGACGGAGCGAGTTCCCGAAGTCCCCCCGGACCGCGCCGCGCAGGAAGCGCCAGTACTGGAGGTACAGCGGGTCGTCGAACCCCATCGCGCGGCGGAACTTGGCGATCTCCTCCGCCGAGGCGTCCGGGGGCAGGAGCAGCACCGTGGGGTCGCCGGTGAGGTGGAGAATGATGAAGACGACCACGGAGATCCCTAGCAGCACGATCAGGGACTGGGCGAGGCGGCGTAGGAGGTATGTCTTCACGCGAAGCCTGGGCCACGGTGGCGGTGTGCGACGATCATACCCCGGAGCCCGCCGCCGTCCAACCCCCTCGCGGCGGGCGCCGGGCTCAGGGCGACTCGCGCCAGCGCACCTCCAGGCCCCGGAGCCCTCGCGCGCCGGCGGCGGCCCCGAGCCCGCCCAGCACGAGGTCCCAGGCCGACAGGCCGAGGCTCCACTCGAGGGCCGCCAGCGTCAGGCTGGCCACCGCGACCAGGCCCGCCCCCCGGCGGACGAGGCGGAGGCCGGCGGTGCCGACCGGCCCGCGTCCCTGGACCAGGGCGACCGCGAGAAACGCGCCGACCGTGTCGATGGCGACGTCGAGGGCCGACGGGCTTCGGTCGGGGGCGAGGCCCTGGTGCAGTTCGTCGACCACGGCATAGAGCGCCGACAGCCCGACCGCCCACAGGGCGGCCATCCCCGCCGAGCGACCGGGCGGGAGCGCGCGCAGCCACAGCACCGCGAGGATCCCGTACTCGACGAGGTGCGCGAGCTTGCGCAGGGCGGCGTGGAGGCCCTGGAGCGCCTCCGGCCCGGCCCACGGGAGCAGGTGGGTGAGCACCGGCAGGATGAAGCGGCCGGTCTGGTCGGTGCCGAACAGTCCGCTCGACAGGAGGGCGATGATCCCCATCCAGACGACGGGCGGCCCGAGGCGGAGCAGGGGACGCATGGTGACCCATTGAACACCGAGTCGGCCTCGGGTGCAACGCGCCCCCGTTCGACGACGGGGCTCGTCAAACGTTGACAAGCCTCGCCGCGCCCACCTAAGATGCGGGCAACATGGCGGGGCTCCCCGAGCCGCAGGCTGACCTCGCCGCGCTCCTCGACCGTCTCGTCGGCGAGGCCGGCGACGCGGTGACGGCCGTTCGGCGCTTCCCTTCCCGCCCCGCCACCCCGGTCCCCATCCCCGACAACCCGGAGGTCGTCGATCCGCGCCTGGCCGACGCCTTGCGCGCCCGCGGGATCGAGGCGCTCTACAGCCACCAGGCGCATGCCCTCGCGTTGCTTCACAAGGGAGGGCACTGCGTCGTCGTCACGCCTACCGCGTCGGGCAAGACCCTCTGCTACAACCTGCCGGTGCTCCAGGCGCTCTTGACCGATCCGGCGGCCCGGGCGCTCTACCTGTTCCCGACCAAGGCGCTCGCCCAGGACCAGCTCGCCGAGCTCGAAGAGCTGGCCCGCGCCCTCCCGGAGCTCCGCATCCATACCTACGACGGCGACACGCCGCAGGACGCCCGGCGCGCCGTGCGCGCCCGCGCCAACCTCGTCCTCACCAACCCCGACATGCTGCACTCGGGGATCCTGCCACACCACACCAAGTGGGTGGCGCTCTTCCAGAATCTCCGGTACGTCATCATCGACGAGCTTCATACCTACCGGGGCGTCTTCGGGAGCCACCTGGCCAACCTGCTCCGGCGTCTCCACCGTGTCTGCCGGCACTATGGCTCGGCTCCGCAGTTCATCTGCGCCTCGGCGACGATCGCCAATCCGCAAGAGCTGGCCGAGCGCCTGGTGGGTCAGCCGGTGACGGCGGTGACCGACAACGGCGCCCCGGCCGGCCAGAAGGTGCTCGTCTTCTACAATCCGCCGGTGGTGAACCCGGAGCTCGGGATCCGGCGCCCGTACCTCAAGGAAGCGGCCCGCCTGGCGACGCCTTTCCTGCGGGAGCGCATCGCGACGATCGTCTTCGCCGGGAGCCGGCTCGCTCAGGAGGTGCTCCTGACCACGCTGAAGGCGGCCGTGGAGCGCCCGCCCGCCGTCAGTAACGTGATCCGGGGCTACCGGGGCGGCTATCTCCCCGGTCGGCGCCGCGAGGTCGAGCGCGGGCTTCGCGAGGGCGAGGTGCTCGGCGTGGTCTCGACCAATGCGCTCGAGTTGGGGATCGACATCGGCCGCCTGGATGTCGCCGTACTGGCGGGCTACCCGGGGACGATCGCCTCGACCTGGCAGCAGGCCGGCCGGGCCGGCCGCCGGAGCGGGCTTTCGGCCGCCGTGCTCGTCGCCTCGTCGTCGCCCCTCGACCAGTTCATGGTCACCCATCCCGACTATTTCTTCGGGGCCTCCCCCGAGCACGGCCTCATCAACCCGGACAACCCCTACATCCTGGTGAGCCACCTCAAGTGCGCGGCCTTCGAGCTCCCGTTCGTCGACGGCGAGCCGTTCGGCGACCAGGACGTGGCGCCCTACCTGCGCCTCCTCTCCGAGGCGGGCGTGCTCCACGCCGCCGGGGGCCGCTGGCACTGGACGAGCGAGAGCTACCCCGCCGACCACCTCTCGCTGCGGGCGATCGGCAGCGACAACTTCGTCGTGATCGACACCACGCATCGCGAGCTGACCGAGGCCCGGGGGGCCCGGCAGCTCACCCGGAAGCGGCAAGTGATCGCCGAGGTCGACTGGAAGAGCGCCTTCGGGATGATCCACCCGAAAGCGATCTACCTCGTCGAGAGCGAGCAGTACGAGGTGCAGGAGCTCCACTTCCGCGAGGACGAGGAGAAGGTCGCCTACGTCAAGCGAGTGGCCGTCGATTACTTCACGGACGCGGTGACCGCCAAGGGCGTGTGGGCGCTGGACCGCTTCCGGGACGCGCGGACGGGAGCCGGCCAGGTCGAGCAGGGGGAGCTGCTCGTGGCCGAGCAGGTGGTCGGGTTCAAGAAGATCAAGTTCGACACGATGGAGAACGTCGGCGCCGGCGTGGTGGAGCTGCCGCAGCAGGAGATGCAGACGGCCGGGCTCTGGCTCACCATTCCGCCGGAGACCCTGGCCGCCGTCTCCCGGGACCGGGACGCCCTCGTGGACGGCCTCCGCGGTCTCACCCACCTCCTGCATCACCTCGCCCCGCTCTTTCTCATGTGCGACGTGCGGGACCTCGGCTCCTGGCTCGGCGACGCCCCGCCCGCCGCCACCTCCCCCCGGGACGGCCGGACGCCGGCGGTGCTCACCGCGCAAGGCACGCGCGCGCGCCTCCTGGCGGGCGAGCGCTTCGAGCCGACGGTCTACCTGTATGACCACCACCCGGGCGGAGTCGGGCTGACCGAGCGGCTGTTCGAGCTGCTCGCTCCGCTCGTCGCCCGGGCGCGCGAGACGCTGGCCGCCTGCCCCTGCCGGGCCGGCTGCCCCTCCTGCGTGGGGCCCGTGAACGAGGTGGGTCGCCAGGCCAAGCCGGTCGCCGCCGCGCTGGTCGATCGGCTCCTCGACTGAGAGCCCGTGAAGGAATTGCTGCAGGACGCGGGCGTGCAGGGACGACGGGAAGCTGCCGTGTGCAGCAGGCGCTCCCGCCCCAAGCGGGATTGAGGGCCGCGAGGGAATTGATGCGGGACGTGGCCGGGCGGGGACGACGAGAAGCCGCGGGCGGCTGGTGGGGGGGTTTGGGGGGGAGCGGCAGCAGGCGCTCCCGCCCCAAGCGGGATTGACCGGCCGCGCGTGATCGACGGCCGCTGTCCGCCGCGCCCCGCTCCGACGACGCGAGCTTCGGAGATCGGCCGGCTCCGGGAGATGCTGCGCCGACTCGAGACGCGCCCGCCGGCGCCCCGGCCGGCCGCGCCGCCGCGGGCCCTGCCGCTCGACCCCATCGAGACACCCCACGGCGTGGCCCTCTGCCGGGTCGAAGAGGTGGCGCTGCCGCCGGGTGTCGCCCGCGCCATCGAGCCGGCAGCGGGGACCGTGTTCCTCGACACGGAGACGACGGGGTTGGCCGGCGGGACCGGGACCTACGTGTTCCTGGTCGGGCTCGGGACGTGGACGCGGGCAGGGTTCCGCGTGACCCAGTACTTCCTCGGCGACCTCGGAGCCGAGGCCGCGTTCCTGGCCGCGGTCCGGGCGGCGCTGGCCGACGCCCGGCAGCTCGTGACCTTCAACGGGCGGACCTTCGACCTCCCGCTCCTCGAGACCCGTTACCTCCTCAGCCGGGCCCCGTGGTGGGGAGCCGAGATCCCCCACCTCGACCTCTACCCGATGGCCCGCGCCCTCTGGCGGGCCCACGTCGCCGATTGCCGGCTCACGACCCTCGAGGCGGCGCTGCTCGACCTCGACCGGGGAGACGACTTGCCGGGCGCGATGATGCCCGAGCTCTACTTCCGGTACCTCCGCTCCCGGGACACGCGCCCCCTTCCGCGGATCTTCGCCCACAACCGGTGGGACCTCCTGGCCCTGGCCGCGCTCGCCGCGCGAGCCGACGCGCTCCTGGCGGGACCCGACCCGCGCCACGATCCGCTCGAGTGGCTCGGGGCGGCCCGCTGGCTCGAGCGGCGGGATCCGGAGCGGAGCGTCGCGTTCTACGAGGCGGCCCTGGGGGCCGGGCTCCCGCCGGACACCCGCGCGCGGGCCGCCTGGCGGCTGGGTCGGCTCTGGCGTCGGGCCGGACGGCGCGCCGAGGCCCTGGCCCTGTGGGCGGGCATCGCCGCGGCCACCGAAGACGCGCCGCTCGGGCTCCTGGTGGACCTCGCCAAGCTCCAGGAGCACGTCGCCCGCGACTTCGCGGCCGCACTCCGCCTGACCCGCCGCGCGCTGGACCGCATCGACGCCAGCGACCTCGACGCCGTCGGGGAGCTGGTGGGCGGGGCCCTCGGCCACCGGGCGCGCCGTCTGGAGCGGCGCCTCCGGGGTCGGGTCCTGGCGGGCCTGGTACCGACCGCCGAGCGTCCCTGACCTGCGAGATGCTGTTGGGTTAACTCGGCGCCCCGCAATCGCCTGATCGCCGACGGATGGTGTTCGGTTCCGAGCGCGGGCTTCGCCCGCGCAACCTTCTCCTGGGGGAGGTCTGGGAGGGGGCCGTCGAGGCCCCCTCCCACGATCTAGATGTCCGCGAGCGGGAAGGCGACGACGTGGATCAGACTGGCGACCAGCCGGACGCGCGTCCCCGGCGGATAGATCGTGGTGGACGGCTGCACGGAGTGGACGCGGGCGCCCGACGGCAACCGCAGCCGATACAGGTTCTCCGAGCCATGGAACTGGCGCCCGATCACGACGACGTCGCCCTCCGGGTGCGGGATGAAGTCGATGTCGTCGGGACGGATCATGATGTCCACCGGGAGCCCCGGCGGGTGCCGGTCGGGATTCTGGAAGGTCCCGATCTCGGAGACGATCCCCTCCTCCTTCACCATGCAGCGGAGGAAGTCGGCCGAGCCCACGAACTCGGCCACGAAGCGGGTGGCGGGGTGATGGTAGACCTCATAGGGCACGTCGAGCTGCTCCAGGTGGCCGGCGTGGAGGACGCCGACCCGGTCGGCGAGCGTGAACGCTTCCTGCTGATCGTGAGTCACGAAGACGGCGGTGGTGCCCGTCATCCGGAGAATCTTCTCGATCTCCTCGCGCATGCTGGCCCGGAGGTCGGTGTCGAGGTTCGAGAAGGGCTCGTCCAGGAGGATGAGGGCCGGTGCCGGGGCCAGGGCCCGGGCGAGCGCCACGCGCTGCTGCTGGCCGCCCGACAGCTCGTGAGGGAACCGCCGGGCGAGCTCGGCGAGCCCCACGGTCTCCAGGACCTCGGCGACCCGCCGCAGCCGGGCGGCCCGTTCGAAGCGCCCGAGGCCGAACACGACGTTGTCGGCGACGGTGAGGTGAGGAAAGAGGGCGTAGTCCTGGAAGACGATCCCCACGCCCCGGGCCTCGGGCGCCACCGTCGTGCCGCCGCCCGCCATGCGCTGGCCGCGAATCTCGATGACGCCGCGGTCCGGGGATTCGAAGCCCGCGATCAGGCGGAGCGTCGTGGTCTTGCCGCACCCCGATGGGCCCAGCAGGACCAGGATCTCGCCGGGCTCGACGGCGAGCGACAGCCCGTCGACGGCGGGAGGGTCCGTGGAAGCGAAGCGCTTGCTGACGTCGCGGAGGCGGAGGAGGCTCACCGAGTCGGGAGATAGACCCAGATCTTCGACGCCGCCGCCAGCCCCAGCACGATGCGCGTGCTCCCGCCGGCGGCCGTTATCGTGCCGGCCCACGGCGCGACTTCCTCGATGTGAAGGCGCGCCCCGGGCTTCACCTCGTGCTTCCAGAGATGCTCGAGCAGGCGGCGGTCGGCCTCGGCTTCCTCGGTGATCCGCTCCACCACGACCGTGGTGCCTTCGCGCGCCTGATCGAGTGGGAAGGGGTGGGTCGGCGCCGGGCTGGGCATGCCGGGGATGGGATTGCCGTGGGGGCAGGTGCTCGGCATGCCGAGGAGAGCGGCCAGCCGCTCCTCCACGCGAGGCGACAGCGCGTGCTCGAGCCGATGCGCCTCTTCGTGGGCCTCGGCCCAGTTGAGCCCGAGGATGTCGGTGAGCCAGCGCTCGAGCAGCCGATGGCGCCGGGCCATCACCTCTGCCAGCGTCTTGCCCTTCCGGGTCAGGGAGATCTCCTTGCCGGCGCTCAGACGGATGTACCCGGCCCGGGCCATGCGCTGGAGGGCCTCGGTCACCGCCGGGGCCGAGACCCGCATGTGCTTGGCCAGCCGCGCGCCGATCACCACATGGCCGCTGCCCATGAGGTCGTAGATCGCCCCCAGATAATCCTGGACCGAGGCGGTGCTCTCGGCGGCGCGAACCCTGTCATTGGGGCTTGACGGCCGGCGCGTGTTAGGCATACTTAACCTCGCAGGCTAGGCAGCCCGATTTTCTGGCAGGGACATTGTAGCCCGGCCGTGCGCTCTCGTGCAAACGCCGGCGGGGACGAGGAGGACGCGATGCGACAGGACGGATCGACCCGGGCGCGGTGGGCGGCCGGCGTGCTCGGCGCCGTGGCCGTGCTCGCCCTGCTGCCGGGCCCGGCCTACGCCGCCGGGGCCGCCGAGGGGCGCGAGGTCGTGGTCTACACGGCCCGCATCGAGCAGCTCATCAAGCCGATGTTCGACGCCTTCACGGCCAAGACCGGGATCAAGGTCCGGCTGTTCAGCGCCAGCGAGGCCGAGCTGTTCGAGCGCCTCAAGGCCGAGGGAGCCAACACGCCGGCCGACGTGCTCATGACGGTGGACGTCGGAAACCTGTGGCTCGCCCAGCAGGCGGGACTGCTCCAGGGCTTCCAGTCGCCGATCATCGACAAGAACATTCCGCCTCACCTCCGGGCCAAAGGCAACGACTGGGTCGGCCTCTCGGTCCGGGCGCGCACGATCGCCTATAGCACCGAGCGGGTGAAGCCCGAGGAGCTCTCGACCTACGAGGCCCTGGGCGACGCGCGGTGGCGCGGTCGGCTGTGCCTCCGGACTTCCAAGAAGGTCTACAACCAATCCATGGTCGCGACGATGATCAAGACCCTGGGCGAGAAGCGGACGGAGGACGTGCTGCGGGGCTGGATGGCGAACGAGCCCCGGATCTTCTCGAGCGACGCCAAACTCCTGGAGGCGATCGCCGCGGGGCAATGCGACGTGGGACTCGTCAACACCTATTACCTCGCCCAGATCAAGGCCAAGGACCAGGCCTTTCCGGTCGCCCTCTTCTGGCCCAACCAGAAGGATCGGGGGGTGCACGTGAACATCTCCGGGGCCGGCGTGACCCGGTTCGCGAAGCACATGGTCCCGGCCATTCGGCTGATCGAGTTCTTGAGCTCGGATGATGCCCAGAACCTCTACGCCGACGTCAACTACGAGTACCCGGCCAACCCCGCCGTCAGGCCGAACGCGCTCCTCACCGCCTGGGGATCGTTCAAAGCCGACCAGGTGGACGTGGCGGCGGCCGGTGAGTTCCAGTCGGCGGCGGTGCGGCTGATGGATCGGGTCGGCTGGAAGTAGGCGGCGCCACCCCCGCGCCATCGAGATGACGCCGGCAGCCAGGGCGCCGGCGGTCTGGGCGACGCCCGGCCGGTGGGCCCGGGATATCTGGCCGTGGGCGGCGGGCGTGGTCGCGCTCCTGGTGGCCGCCCCCGTCCTGGTCGTCTGTTTCTCCCTCACCCGACCGAGCCCCGACGTCTGGCGGCATCTCTGGGAGACCCAGCTGCTCGAGCTCGTCGGGAACACGGCGGCACTGGTGATCGGCGTCGGGCTCGGGGTGGCCGTGCTCGGGACGACGCTGGCCTGGCTGGTGACGATGTACCGCTTTCCGGGCCGAGCGGTCCTGGAGTGGCTCCTGATCCTGCCTCTCGCCATGCCCGCCTATGTGTTCGGGTTCGTCGTCCTCGCGATCTTCGATTACACGGGCCCGGTTCAGCGCGCGCTCCGGGCGCTCCTCGGTCCCCGGCTCGCGCTGCCCGACCCCGCGTCGTATGGTTGCCTCGTCCTCGTCATGACCCTGGTCCTCTACCCTTACGTCTACCTGCTCGCCCGGGCCGCCTTCCTCGGGCAGTCGGAGGCGACCCTGGAGGCTGCCCGCGCCCTCGGGGTGAGCCGACGCGCGGTCTTCTGGCGGGTGGCGCTGCCGCTGGCGCGGCCGGCGATCGTGGCGGGGGTCACGCTGGCCCTCATGGAGGCCCTGGCGGATTTCGGCACGGTGGCGATCTTCAATTACTCGACGTTCACGGTGGCGATCTACCGGGTCTGGTTCGGCTTGTTCAACCGGCATGCCGCCACGGAACTGGCGAGTGTCCTGGTGCTCTTCACGCTCGGGCTCTCTCTCGCCGAGCGGGCTCTGCGGGGCGGCGCGCGCTTCGACCGCCGGGACGCCGGCGCGCGCCGGGCGCCGCGGACACGGCTCGAGGGCTGGCGTGGCTGGGCCGCGAGCGGGGGAGCCAGCCTGGCCGTGGGCCTCGGCTTCGTCCTTCCGGTGGCCCGGCTCCTGACGTGGATCCCGGGGCGGGCCGCCTACGACCCCCGGTACCCACAGTTCCTGGGCAACACGCTGGCGGTGGCCGGCGTCACCGCCCTGGTGGCGGTGGCGGCCGCCGTCGTCGTCGCGTATGGCGTCCGCCTCAGCCGGGGTCGCCTCGTCGAGGCCCTCGCCCGCGTGGCCAGCATGGGCTACGCGCTGCCGGGGTCGGTCGTCGCGGTCGGGGTGCTGGCCCTCCTGGCCCGACTCGACCGGGCGCTCGAGGGCCCGCTGCAGGCCGTCGGAAGCGCCGCCGGGCTCTGGCTCACCGGCTCGGTCGTCGGCCTCGTCTTCGCCTACGTGGTGCGATTCCTGGCCGTGAGCTGCCAGACCGTCGAGGCCAGTCTGGTCGGCATCACGCCCGGCATGGACATGGCCGCCCGCTCGCTCGGGGTCCCGCCCTGGGGGGTGCTCCGGCGGGTCCACATCCCCTTGCTCCGGCCCGGCCTCTTCACCGCCGGCCTGCTGGTCTTCGTCGACGTGATGAAGGAGATGCCGGCGACGCTCCTGCTCCGGCCGCTCGGCTACGAGACCCTGGCCGTGCGGGTCTGGCAATTCACCTCCGAGTCCTTGTGGGAGGCGGCGGCGGCCCCGGCCCTGACCATCGTGGCGGCGGGGATCCTGCCGGTCATCGTCCTCGTGCGGAGCAGCGCGCGCGTCCTCCCCCGGGTGAGACGCGACCCGGCCGGGCGAGTCTCTTCGGAGGGGGCCCCCTCGGTCAGGTGAGGATTTCGGGGTTCACCGGGTTTGGCGGGCGCGTCCCCTCGAGCACCGCCAGGCAGTTCTCGACCGCCATCATCGCCATCTTCGTCCGTGTCTCGCGGGAGGCCGAGGCGATGTGGGGCGCCAGCACCGCGTTCGGGCACTCGAGGAGCCCGGCGTGGACCGTCGGCTCCTCCTCGTAGACGTCGAGCCCGGCGCCCGCGATCCAGCCTTCCTTCAGGGCCCGGACGAGGGCGGCCTCGTGGACCACCGGGCCCCGGGAGGCGTTGATGAGGAAGGCGGTCGGCTTCATCCGGCGAAGCTCGGGTTCGCCGATGTAATGGTGCGTCTCGGCCAGAAGCGGCACGTGCAAGGTGACGAAGTCGGCCTCGCGCAGGACGGTGGCCTTGTCCTGGTACACGACGCCGAGGTCGCGCTCGGCGGCGGGGTCGCGGACGGCGTCGTGGTAGAGGAGTCGCATGGCAAAGCCCTGGGCTCGCCGGGCGACCGCGCGCCCGATGCGCCCGAGTCCCAGGATGCCGAGGGTCTTGCCGTGCACGTCCCCGCCGAGCAGGAGCATCAGCCCCCACTCGGTGAACTTGCCGGCGCGCGTGTAGGCGTCGCCCTCGGCCACGCGGCGCGCGGTGGCGAGGAGGAGGGCCCAGGTGAAATCGGCGGTCGTCTCCGTCAGGACCCCCGGGGTGTTGGTGACCACGACCCGGCGGCGGCTGGCGGCGGGCACGTCGATGTTGTTGTATCCGACGGCCACGTTGGCCACGACCCGGAGGCGTCCGGCGCGGGCCAGCAGGGGCTCGTCGATCGTGTCGGTCAAGAGGCAGACCAGCCCCTCGGCATCGCGAATCTCCCGCCCGAGCTCGTCCGGACTGAGCCGCCGATCCTCCGGGTTGAGGCGCACGGTGGCGCGGGACCGCGCCAGGTCGAGCGCATCCTGGGGGAGGTGTCGGGAAATGAACATCGTGCCGGGCATGGGCCGCCTCCCGCGGAGTCGATCAGGGCGATAACATACGGGAATATCGGGCTAAATCACTCGGGAGACCGGCGCAGACCACCCAGGGCCGCAGCCCTCGATTTTTGGGGTTGACCGGGCTCCGCGGTGCCGCTATATTAGCACTCGTCTCTGATGAGTGCTAGTAAATAGGATGAGGGTCAGGCGCGCGGGCGCCGACCCAACTTACCACGTCCACAGATCCGTTCGAGGAGGAGGTAGACAATGGCGACCGCAACGAAGACGAAGCTTCGCCCGCTCCACGACCGCATCCTGATCAAGCGGGTCGAGGAGGAAGAAGTCCGGCGGGGCGGCATCATCATCCCCGACACCGCGAAGGAGAAGCCCCAGGAGGGAAAGGTCATCGCGGTCGGCACCGGCAAGGTGAACGAGGACGGGAAGAAGATCCCGCTCGACGTGAAGGCGGGAGACCGGATCCTGTTCGGCAAGTACTCCGGCAGCGAGGTCAAGATCGACGATGAGGAGTACCTCATCCTGCGGGAGGACGATGTTCTCGGCATTCTCGACTGATCGGCTCACGATTCCGCGGCGGTAGCGAAACTCGCGTCATTTCACTCAAGGAGGAACGAGTCAATGCCCAAGCAGCTGTTGTTCGACCAGGAAGCCCGCGCGGCGCTGCTGCGCGGCGTCAACATCATGGCGGAGGCCGTCAAGGCCACGCTCGGCCCCAAGGGCCGGAACGTCGTCATCGACAAGAAGTTCGGGAGCCCCACGATCACCAAGGACGGCGTGACCGTGGCCAAGGAGATCGAGCTGAAGGACCCCTACGAGGACATGGGGGCCCAGATGCTCAAGGAAGTCGCCTCCAAGACCTCGGACGTGGCCGGCGACGGGACCACCACCGCCACGGTGCTGGCCCAGGCGATCTTCCGGGAGGGGCTCAAGAACGTGACCGCCGGCGCGAACCCGATGGGGCTCAAGCGCGGCGTCGAGCAGGCGGTCGAGAAGATCGTCGAAGATCTCAAGAAGATGTCGAAGACCACCAAGGACAAGAAGGAGATCGCCCAGGTCGCCTCGATCGCGGCCAACAACGACAAGACGATCGGCAACCTGATCGCCGAGGCCATGGAGAAGGTCGGCAAGGACGGCGTCATCACGGTGGAAGAGGCCAAGGCGATGGAGACCACCCTCGAGGTCGTCGAGGGGATGCAGTTCG
>DASYQW010000162.1 GCA_036005065.1 Candidatus Methylomirabilota bacterium
CCGAACGCCCCGATCACGGCGTAAGCGAAGCCCTCGCGCTGGAAGAATCCAGCGAGGGTGTTCAGGACCCGGGCGAAGTCCAACGCCGATTCATCCCTGAAAGCGACGGCCACGCCAGACAGCATAACACCGGCCAGCCCAGGAGAGCGCCTGCAGCCCGCGCGCCCCGGTGGGCCTCCGCCCGCTGAGCGCCTGGGCCCTGCTCACTGCCCGACGGCTCGTCTTCCGGGGGACACGGTCGGATCATCGTCTCCGATTGATGCGCACACCGGCTCGCGGCCGGCATTGGGTTTGCACCTGCTTGGCGTGATCCTGAAGGAAGGAGGTGTCGAATGGACGTCGCACGTCAGGCCGGACAGATGATTCCGGAGCGTCTCACGGAGACCGTCGAGCGTTATACGCCTCGAATGCCGTCCACGGCGTACCTCGGCATCGCGCTCGGCGCGATGACGCTTGCGCTGTGGGCCATGATCGGGGCGTACCTGCGGTTCAGCGATTACCACGCCTCTGCCGACCGGTGGCGCCGCGGAGACATGCATCCCCCGGGCGTCTGAGCCATCCTGAACCTCGGTGGCTGGCCGGCGAGGGCGCTCGCCGGCCAGCGGCGCCTTCCAGACCCTCGTCCACGTCGTCGTTCCACGAGCCCGGCCAGGAGTGATCGCGACCTCGGGGTTCCCTCTCCCACAAGGTGCGGTATCATCTGTCCGTGCCCTTCAAGCTGGACGGCGCGCGGACGGTTCCGTCGGTGTGCCCCTACTGCGCGGTGGGGTGCGGCCTACTCGTCCACGTCCGGGACGGCCGCATCCTCAACATCGAGGGCGACCCGGCTTCGCCCATCAACGAGGGCACCGTCTGCCCCAAGGGGGCCGCCGCCTTCCAGCTGGCGGTGAACCCGAACCGCCTGACGAAGCTCCTGTACCGCCCGCCGCGGGCCCGCGCGTGGGAGGAACGCCCGCTCGACTGGGCCATGGACCGCATCGCCCGGCTCGTGCGCGAGACGCGCGAGCGCACCTTCGTGCGCGAGTCGGGGGGGATGCCGGTCCACCGCACGACGGCCATCGCGTCGATCGGGGGCGCGGTCTTCGACAACGAGGAGAACTACCTTCTCGTGAAGCTCATGCGCGGCCTGGGACTCGTCGGGATCGAGAACCAGGCCCGGGTCTGACACAGCTCCACGGTGCCCGGTCTGGGCGCCTCGCTGGGACGCGGTGGGGCGACCACCTACATGCAGGACCTCGTCAACGCCGACGCCATCCTGATCATGGGCTCCAACATGGCCGAGGCGCACCCGGTGGCCTTCCGCTTCGTCATGATGGCGCGGGAGCGCGGCGCCGAGGTCATCCACGTGGATCCCCGCTTCACCCGCACGAGCGCCTGCGCGTCGTTCTACGCGCCCATCCGGCCGGGCACCGACATCGCCTTCCTGGGCGGGCTCATCCGGTACGTGCTGGAGCGCGGGCTCTTCCGGGAGTACGTCGAGGCATACACGAACGCGGGCTTCATGGTCCGCCAGGACGGCCAGCAGCTCGAGCGCGGCCCCGACGGCCGGCCGGTGCGGGTGGGGGTGGACCACCCCGAGAGCGTGCTCTCGGTGCTGCGCCGCCACTACGCGGGCTACACGCCCGAGCGCGTGAGCGAGGTGTGCGGGACACCGGTCGCCGACTTCCTGCGCGTGGCCGAGGCGCTCGTACGCGCGAGCGGCCGCGAGCGCACGGCGTGCATCTGCTACGCGGTGGGCTGGACGCAGCATACCTACGGTGTTCAGAACATCCGGGCAGCGGCCATCCTGCAGCTTCTGCTCGGCAACGTCGGCCGCCCCGGCGGCGGCATCCTGGCGCTGCGCGGTCACGCCAACATCCAGGGCGCGACGGACCTCGCCTCCCTCTACCATGTGCTTCCGGGCTACCTCCCGGCGCCGCGGGAGGCGCCCGAGCACGCGACCCAGGCGGCCTATCTTGCGCGGGAGACCAAGCGCGCGGGGCTGTGGAGCGGCCTGCCGCGCTACCTCGCCTCGCTCCTCACCGCCTGGTACGGCCGCCCGGACGCCTACGACCTCCTGCCCAAGTCGGACCGCGACCGCTCCTTCCAGGCGATCCTGGAGGCCATGGACGCGGGGGAGGTGAAGGGCTGCCTCGTCATCGGCCAGAACCCGGCCGCGGGCGCGCCCAACGCCGCCTTCGCCCGGGGCGCGCTGCGGAAGCTCGAGTGGCTCGTCATCCGGGACTATTACGAGCTGGAGACCGCCGCGGTCTGGAAAGAGGAGGGCGGCGGGACGCCCGAGGAGTGCGCCACCGAGGTGTTCCTGATGCCCGCGGCCATGGCGGCGGAGAAGGCCGGCTCCCTCACGAACACGATGCGGCTCGTGCAGTGGCACGAGAAGGCCGTCGAGCCGCCGGGCGACGCGCGCTCGGAGCTGTGGTTCGTCCACCAGCTCGCCCGCCGCCTGCGCGACGTCGTCCCGCATCTCCGCTGGGAGTACCCGGAGGACGCCCGCGGCGAGCCCGACGCGCGGGCGGTGCTCCGCGAGATCAACGGCTTTCGCGTCGCCGACGGCTCGGGCCTGGAGGCCCCCGCCGATCTCGCGGGCGACGGCTCGACCGCCTGCGGGTCGTGGATCCACGCGGGCATCTTCCCGGCCCCGGACAGGCTGCGGGCGGCCGCGCGGTCGGCCGGCGGCCCTGAAGACGCCGGTTGGGCGTGGTCGTGGCCCATGAACCGGCGCATGCTCTACAACCGCGCGTCAGTGGACCCGGAGAGTGGACAGCCGTGGAGCGAGCGCAAGGCGTGGAGGGGCGAGGTCCCGGACGGCAGCGCCGAGCACCCGTTCGTGATGCTGGAGGACGGCGTGGCGCAGCTCTTCGCGCCCGGACTGGCCGACGGCCCGCTGCCGCGCCATTACGAGCCGGTCGAATCGCCGGTCCGGGACAACGTGCTCGAGGCGACGCGCGAGAATCCGCGCTACCGCCGGTTCGCCCCGCACGGCAACCCGCTGGCCGAGCCGGCCGACCCGAGGTGGCCGTTCGTGCTCACGACCTACCGCCTCACGGAGCACCACCTCACGGGCGTCATGACGCGCTGGCTGCCATGGCTCGCCGAGCTCATGCCGGAGCTCTTCTGCGAGATCTCACCAGAGCTCGCCGAGGAGCGCGGCATCCGCAACGGCGACCGCGTCGTCGTCGCGACGCCGCGCGGCGAGGTGCGCGCGAAGGCGCTCGTCACGCTGCGCCTGCGGCCGTTCCGGCTCGGAGCGCGCACCGTGCACGCCGTGGGGCTGCCCTGGCACTTCGGGTACAAGGGCCTCGTGCGGGGCGATGTGGTGAACGACCTGTCGGCCATGGTGGCCGACCCGAACGTGTCCATCCAGGAGACCAAGGCGTTCGTGTGCGACGTCCGGAAGGCGTGACCGCCGCGCCTGGGCACCTGCTCGGCTCCGTCCATGACGGTCGGCTTCCTCACTGACGTCACGCTCTGCATCGGCTGCAAGGCCTGCCAGGTGGCCTGCAAGCAGTGGAACGCGCTGCCTGGCGCTCCCGAGGCTGCGTGGCTCAGCGGCCAGTCGTACGACAACACGATGCGGCTTTCGGGCGACAACTGGCGTCACGTCGCCTTCGTGGAGTCGTTCGATCCGGCGTCGCGCCAGGGAAAGTGGCAATTCCTGTCCGACGTCTGCAAGCACTGCGAGGTCGCCGGCTGCCTGGAGGCCTGCCCCACCCACGCCATCGTGCGGACCGAGTTCGGCACGGTGCTCGTGCGCGACGACGTGTGCAACGGCTGCGGCTACTGCGTGGCCGCCTGCCCGTTCGGCGTGGTGGGGCGCTCGGAACGGGACGGCGGCGCCCACAAGTGCACCTTCTGCGTGGATCGGCTCGGACACGGGATGGAGCCGGCCTGCGCCAAAGCCTGCCCGACCGACGCGATCGTCGTGGGCGAGCTCGAGACGCTCCGCGGCCGCGCCGAGAAGCGCGTGACCGCGTTGCGCGCGCGCGGAGAAGCCGGGGCGCGCGTCTACGGCGACCACCGCCTGGGCGGCGCGCGTCTCGGCGGGCTGCACGCGCTGTTCGTCCTCACCGACGCGCCTGAGATCTTCGGACTTCCGGCGAATCCGGAGCGGCCGGCTGCCCACCTCCTGAAGGACATGCTGCTCTCGGGCGCGTGTGCCGCCGGCCTCGTCGCCGCCCTGGCCGCCTGGTTCGTCGCATGGCCTACCGGGTAGGCACTCCCGGCCCGCCCTGGGGCCGCGAGATCGTGGCCGACTTCACGCTGAGCGCCCTGAGCGCCGGCGCCCTGTGGGTCGGGGCCGCGGCGCATCTGTTCGCCGGAGACTCCCGCGTCTGGCAGCCGGCGACGCTTCTGGGCTTTCCCTCCATCGCTCTCGCGCTCGGGATCCTGGTGCACGACCTCGGCCGGCCGCGCCGTTTCCACCACATGATGATGGCGTTCAACGCCACCTCGCCCATGTCGTGGGGTGTCTACCTCGTCTCGGCCTACGCGGTCGTCGCCTTCGTGGCGCTTCTCGGACCCTCGCAGCGCTGGACGGCGTGGGCACTCCTCGCGCTCGCGCCGGCCGTGCTCGCCTACAAGGGCCTCTTGCTCTCGGCGACCGCCGTCCCGTTCTGGCGGCGCGGACGGCTCCTGGGGCCCCTGCTCCTGGTCGCCGGCGTCGTGCTCGGCGCGAGCGCCATCGCGCTCGTGGATGCGCGCTCACCGCGGCTCGCGCCGGTCATCGTCGCCGCGGGGCTTCTGCAGGCGGCCGGGGTCGTCGGGGTGTGGCTCGGTGCCGGGGCCGAGCGCTCGGTCCTCAAGGGGACGCACGCGGGTCTGTGGTGGCTGGGAGGCGCCGGGGCGGGCGGACTCGGCCCCGCGCTCGGCATCGTCGCGGGCGTGGATCTGCGTTCCTGCGCGGTGCTCGCGCTGGCCGGCGGCGTGGCGCTGCGGTGGGCGCTCCTGCGCGGCCCGGTGGAGGGACTGGCTGCGCCGGCACGGGGGGTGACCCCGGAGCCCTCGTCGACCGTCGCTCGGCCCTGATCCGGGGTGACTAGGAGGCCGACGGCGAACCCGAGTGCGCTGGACCTCGAAAACTTGCCGCTTTACCTGTCCCTCGAAGGGCGGAAAGTACGACTCGGCGTCCCCGGCGTCCCGGCGATTCGACTCGGGACATTCCCAAGGGCGGGACCGGGTTGAAAATTCCCATGGCCGAGGGGATAATGGCGCACGCTCGTCGCGTCCAGCCGGGACCGGGCTGCCGCGCGCCGAGCTGCGGACCCGCCGCCGAAACCTGGGCTGGACACGAAGAGGAGCGCCCCGATATGGCTGAGCCTGAGGCCGCTGCCCTCAAGCGCACGCCGTTGCACGCGGCGCACGTGCGTCGCGGGGCACGGATGATCGGGTTCGGGGGGTGGGACATGCCGGTGCAGTACACCGGCATCGTCGAGGAGCACCGGACCGTCCGGAGCGCGGTCGGCTGCTTCGACGTGAGCCACATGGGCGAGTTCGAGTTCCGGGGCCCCGACGCCGAGCGCGCGCTCCAGCGCCTGACGACGAACGACGTCTCCACGCTCGAGGTCGGCCAGGTCCAGTACTCGCTCCTCTGCTACGAGGACGGCGGCATCGTCGACGACCTGACCCTCTACCGCCTCGCCCCGGACCATTACATGATGACGGTCAACGCCGCCAACATCGAGAAGGACTGGGGATGGGTGACCGAGCATCTCGACGGGCGAGTGGAGGCAACGAACGTCAGCGCCGAGACGGGCCTGATCGCGGTCCAGGGGCCGAGGGCCGAGGCGCTGGTCGGTCGGCTCGCCGACATCGACGTCACGGCGATCCGCTACTACCACTTTTCGCGCGGGCGGGTGGCCGGAGCGCCGAGCATCGTCTCGCGGACGGGCTACACGGGGGAGGACGGCTTCGAGCTGTACCTGGCGGCGTCGAGCGCCGAGCGGGTCTGGGACGCGCTCCTCGCCGAGGGCAAGCCGGACGGGGTGGCGCCGATCGGGCTCGGGGCGCGAGACACGCTGCGGCTCGAGATGAAGTACGCGCTCTACGGGAACGACATCGATCAGACCACCAACCCGCTGGAGGCCGGCCTCGGCTGGGTCGTCAAGCTGGCCAAGCCCGATTTCTTCGGCAGGCCGGCGATCGAGCGGGTCAAGGCGGCCGGCCCGACGCGCCGCCTGGTCGGCTTCGAGATGGTGGACCGGGCGGTGGCGCGGCACGGGTACCGGCTCCTGAAGGAGGGCGCCGCGGTGGGCCAGGTGACCTCGGGCTCCTACGGGCCGGCGGTGGACCACTACATCGGCCTGGGGTACGTGCCGGTGACGCTGAGCGCGGTCGGAAGCCTGCTCGAGGTCGAAGTGCGGGGGCGCCCGCAGCAGGCGCGGGTGGTGAAGACGCCCTTCTACCCGCCGAAGGTGAAGAAGGCGTAAGGAGAGGAAGGCGCGGCATGGCGACGTATCCGGCGGATCTCCGCTACACCCGCGAGCACGAGTGGGCGCGGGTGGAGGGGGCCCGCGCCCGCGTGGGGATCACGCACTACGCCCAGGACCAGCTCGGGGACGTGGTCTTCGTGGAGCTGCCGAAGGTCGGGACGCGGGTCCGCCAGATGCAGACCTTCGGGGTCGTCGAGTCGGTCAAGGCGGTCTCCGACCTTTTCGCCCCGCTCTCCGGTGAGGTGGTCGAGGTGAACTCGAGCCTGACCGAGCATCCGGAGCAGGTGAACCAGGACCCGTACGGCGGCGGTTGGATGATCATCATCGCCAACGCGGACGGCAAGGAGCTGGACGCGCTCATGAGCGCCGCCGAGTACGAGAAGTACCTCCAGACGGCCGGGGGTCCCGGAGGACACTAAATTGCGCCACGGCGAGACGATGCGCTATATCGCGAACACCGCGGCCCAGCGGACGGAGATGCTGCGGACGATCGGGGCCTCCGACGTCGAGGCGCTGCTCGAGCGCATCCCGTCGAAGGCCCGGCTGGGCCGGGAGCTGGGGATCCCGGCGGCCCTGGCGGAGGGGGACCTCGTCGCCCACGTCCGGGCGCTCGCCGGCCAGAATGCCGACGGCGGGGGCTACGTCTCGTTCCTGGGCGGCGGCGCCTACGACCACTACGTCCCCAGCATGATCAACCACATGCTGCTTCGCTCCGAGTTTTTCACCGCCTACACGCCGTATCAGCCCGAGGCCAGCCAGGGCACGCTGCGGTCGATCTACGAGTACCAGACGATGATCTGCGAGCTGACCGGGATGGACGTGACCAACGCTTCGGTCTACGACGGCGGTTCGGCGCTGGCCGAGGCCGCGCTGATGGCCCACGGGGTGACCGAGCGCGAGCAGGTGGTCGTGTCGGGCGCGGTCTCGCCCCTGGCCCGCCGGGTGGTGGCGACTTATTGCGCAGGCCCGCGGCTGCCGCTCAAGACGGTGCCGTGGGCCGAGGGCGTCACCGACCTCGACGCCCTCCGCAAGGCGGTGACGGGCAAGACGGCGGCGGTCATGGTCCAGTACCCGAACTTCTTCGGCTGCCTGGAGGATCTGGACGCGGCAGCGCGGATCGCCCACGACCGCGGGGCCCTCTTCGTGGTCTCGGTCGATCCGATCGCCCTCGGGGTCCTGCGACCTCCCGGCGAGGCGGGGGCCGACATCGTCGTCGGGGAGGGGCAGGGACTCGGCAATCCGGTGACGGGCGGGGGCCCGTACCTCGGGCTCTTCGCCTGCCGCGCGGCACTGGTCCGCCGGATGCCGGGGCGGCTGGTCGGCCAGACGGTCGACAGGCAGGGCCGCCGCGGGTTCGTCCTCACGCTCCAGACGCGGGAGCAGCACATCCGGCGGGAGAAGGCGACGTCCAACATCTGTACCAACGTCGCGCTGGTCGCCCTCGGCGCCACGATCTACCTGGCGCTCATGGGCAAGGAGGGGCTCCGGAAGGTGGCGAGCCTCTCGACCGCGAAGGCCCACTATGCGGCGGACGCGCTCGGGCGGGTGCCGGCGGTCAGCCGCCGCTTCGGCGCGCCCTTCTTCAAGGAGTTCGCTCTGCGTCTGCCAAAAGCGCCGGATCGCGTCCTGCGGGCGCTGCGGAAGCGGAAGATCCTGGGCGGGGTGGCGCTGGGCCACTTCGACCGGACGCTCCGCGACTGCCTGCTGGTGGCCGTGACCGAGAACCGCACGCGCGCGGAGATCGACGCCTACGTCGAGGCGCTCGGCGCGGCGCTGGCATAGAGGGACACCATGAACGAGTACGACAAGCTCATCTTCGAGCTGTCGGTGCCCGGGCGGGTCGGCTTCTCGCTCCCGGATGCCGACGTGCCCGAAGCCGACCCCGCCCGCCTGCTGCCGGCCGAGCATCTGCGGACGACCCCGCCCGCCCTCCCCGAGGTCAGCGAGTTCGACGCGGTCCGCCACTACACGCGGCTGTCCCGCATGAACTACGGGGTCGACACCCACTTCTACCCGCTCGGCTCCTGCACCATGAAGTACAACCCGAAGGTCAACGAGGACATGGCGCGGCTGCCCGGCTTTGCGCGCCTTCACCCGCTGACGCCCGACGAGGCGATGGCGGGGGCGCTCGAGCTGATGGTCCGGCTCGGCGAGATGCTGGCCGAGGTGGTGGGGATGGACGCGGCGTCGCTCCAGCCGGCCGCCGGGGCCCAGGGCGAGCTGGCCGGGGTGCTGATGATCCGGGCCTTCCACCTCGACCGCGAGGGCAGCCCGCGGAAGAAGGTGCTCGTGCCCGACTCGGCCCACGGGACGAACCCGGCGTCCACGACGATCGCCGGCTATCAGACGATCCAGCTCAAGTCCGACGCCCACGGCGAGGTCGACCTCCTCGACCTCGAGCGGAACCTCGACGAGGACGTGGCGGCGTTCATGATCACGGTGCCGAACACGCTCGGGCTGTTCGAGTCGAAGATCCTCGAGATCACCGGGATCTGCCACGCCAAGGGCGCCCAGGTGTACATGGACGGCGCCAATCTGAACGCGCTCCTCGGCATCACCCGGCCGGGCGACCTCGGTTTCGACGTCGTCCACATGAACCTCCACAAGACGTTCACGACGCCCCACGGCGGCGGGGGCCCCGGTGCCGGCCCGGTCGGAATCAAAGAGCACTTGAAGCCGTTTCTTCCGGTCCCCGTCCCGAGCCGCGACGGGGAACGCTATCGCCTCGACTGGAAGCGGCCGAAGTCGATCGGGAAGCTCCAGTCGTTCTGGGGCAACTTCGGCATGCTGGTCCGCGCCTACACCTACATCCGCACGATGGGCCCCGACGGGCTGCGGGCCGTCTCCGACAACGCGATCGTCAATGCGAACTACGTGAAGGCCCGCCTCGCCCCGCACTACGACCTCCCGTACGCCGGGCACTGCATGCACGAAGTGGTCTTCTCGGCCCGGCGGCAGAAGCGGCAGGGGGTGGTGGCGACCGACATCGCCAAGCGGCTCCTCGATCTCGGCTTCTACGCCCCCTCGATCTACTTCCCGATGATCGTCGAGGAAGCGCTGATGATCGAGCCCACCGAGACGGAGGCGAAGGAGACGCTCGACCAGTTCTGCGACGCGATGATCCAGATCGCCCACGAGGCGGAGACGGCCCCCGAGACGGTCCACGCGGCGCCGGTCACGACGCCGGTCAACCGCCTCGACCAGACGCTGGCCGCCCGCCAGCCGAACCTCCGCTGGAGAGCGGGGACCTCCGGGCCGGTGGGGGTACCGCCGGCCGGACGGGCCGGGCCCTAGGACCCTGTCGGAGTAACTCGGGAGCTCGCCCCGAGCGCGCGCCCCGTCGGGCAGCGCTCCGAGCGGCGGCTGTGCCGCCGCAACCGAAGGGGGGCATCGGGGGGTCTTCCGAGACCCCCCCGAGCAACTAGCCGCTGGCGCTCGGCTGGCTCGGGTACCGCTCAGCGATGCTCGTCCACGCGGTGCCCGTGAGGAGCGCCGCGCACACGCTCTCGAGCTCCGCGATCGGAACGCGGATCTGGCCCATCGAGTCGCGGTCCCGAACGGTCACCCGCTCGTCCCCCACCTCGCCCTTGGTCGGATCCCCGACCGTCTGGACGTCCACGGTGACGCAGTACGGTGTGCCCACTTCGTCCTGGCGCCGGTACAGCCGCCCGATGGCGGCCGTGTCGTCGTATACCGTGACCCAACGCTGGGCAAGCCGGTCGCGGAGCTCCCAGGCGCGGGCGACGATATCCTCCCGCTTCCTGAGGAGGGGAAGGACGGCGATTTTGACCGGCGCCACCTCGGGGTGGAACCGGAGGACGACCCGCCTTTCGCCGCGGACCTCTTCGGTCCGGTAGGCGTCGGTCAGGAACGCCAGGAGGCTCCGGTCCACGCCGGCCGAGGGCTCGATCACGTAGGGAACGACGTGAGCCTTCCGCTCTTCGTCGAAATACGTGAGCGTCTTACCGCTGACGGCGGCGTGCTGCTTGAGGTCGAAGTCGGTCCGGTTGGCGATCCCCTCGAGCTCGCTCCAGCCGATGGCGAACTGGTACTCGATGTCCACCGTGCGCTTGGCGTAGTGGGATAGCTCGTCTTTGCCGTGCTCGCGGATCCGCAGGTTCTCGGCCCGGATGCCGTACCGCTGGTACCAGCCGAAGCGCTCCTCGATCCACCGCTCGTGCCAGTACTCGTCGGCTGGTTGCCCTCCCACGGTGTCGTGCGGGTTCACGAAGAACTCGATCTCCATCTGCTCGAACTCGCGCGTGCGGAAGATGAAGTTCCCCGGGGTGATCTCGTTCCGGAAACTCTTGCCGATCTGCGCGATCCCGAACGGCAGCTTCCGCCGCACCGCCTGGAGCACGTTGTCGAAGTTCACGAAGATCCCCTGGGCGGTCTCCGGCCGGAGGTAGGTGACGGCGGCATCCTCCTCGACCGGCCCCATGAACGTCTTGAACATGAGGTTGAACTGCCGGGGCGGCGTCAGCTCGCCCTTGCCGCATTCGGGGCACAGTGTCCGCCGGGTGCCGCAGTGCTTGCAGGGCTCTCTCGCCGGCACCTCGAACCTGTTGTCCGTCTTGGCCGGGCAGTAGTGGACCCACGGCTGCTCGTCGAGCTTGTCGGCGCGGAAGCGCCGCTTGCACGCCCGGCAATCCACCATGGGGTCGGTGAAGTGGTCCAGGTGCCCGCTCGCCTTCCACACGCGGGGGTGCATCAGGATCGCCGCGTCGAGCCCCGCCATGTCGCGGCGGCGGAGGACGGTGTCGCGCCACCACAGCTCTTTGATGTTCCGCTTCAACTCGACGCCAAGCGGCCCATAGTCCCAGCACGACCCGGTCCCTCCGTAGATCTCGCTGGACTGGTAGACGAAGCCGCGACGCTTGGAGAGCGAGACGAGGGTGTCCATCTCGACCATGTCATGAGGCTAGCACAGGCTCCCGTCGGCGGCCACGGCGGCGTCGCGGCCCTCCGGCGACCGCGGCCGGAGCCGCCTGAACGGCGCAGGCAAGGCCTTGACGGCCTCCCCGGCATCCGCATAGACTGCCTTCACGGTCCTCCTCGGAGGCACCGTGTCCCATGCTCTCGGTTCGTGGACACGTTCGACCAACCTCCTTACCTCGGGATGTTCGGCGGTGCGACGGGAGGGGGCCGGCTGCGGCGTTCTTGGCGAGGCCGATCGGGTCGGCCTCGGCGACGCGAGGATCGGTCCGCTGCGCTTGCCCGGCCGCCGGGGCCAATCCGGCATACTCTGGCGCGTGGCGTAGAGGCGACAATGGAGGGACGGGCGACTATGGCACTCCGTGAGTCGGACCCCGAGGTCTTCGGCATCCTCCGGCGGGAACGGGAGCGGCAGCGCGAGGGCATGGAACTCATCCCTTCGGAGAACTACGTCTCGGAGGCGGTCCTGGAGGCGATGGGCAGCGTCTTCACGAACAAATACTCCGAGGGATACCCCGGGCGGCGCTACTACGGCGGCAACGAGAACGTCGATGACGTCGAGCGGCTGGCGCAGGAACGGGCCAAGGCGCTCTTTGGCGTGCCCCACGCCAACGTGCAGCCGTACTCCGGGAGTCCCGCGAACCTGGCCGTCTACGTGGCCACCTGCCAGCCCGGCGATCCCATCATGGGGCAGAACCTGCCCGACGGCGGACATCTCACCCACGGGTGGAAGGTGAGCGTCACCGGCACGTACTACCGCAGCATCCCCTATCACGTGAAGAAGGACGGCTACATCGATTTCGAGGACGTCTGGCGGTTGGCCCGTGAGCACCGGCCCCGGCTCATCTGGTGCGGGGCCACGGCATACGTCCGGGAATTCCCCTTCGAGAGGTTCGCGGAGGTGGCCGACGAGGTCGGCGCCTTCTTCGCCGCCGACATCGCGCACATCGCGGGGCTGGTCATCGCCGAGGCTCACAAGAGCCCGGTGCCGTACGCGCACGTGGTCACCACCACGACCCACAAGACGCTGCGCGGCCCGCGCGGCGCTATGATCATGGCCACGCAGAAGGGACTGAAGAAGGATCCCGAGCTGGCCGACCGGATCGACCGGGCAATCTTCCCGGGGCTGCAGGGTGGCCCCCACGACCACACGACAGCGGCCATCGCGGTGGCGCTGAGCGAAGCCGCCCAGCCCTCGTTTCGGGAGTACGGCCATCAGGTCGTCGCCAACGCCAAGGCTCTGGCCGAGGGACTTCTCCGCCGGGGCGTCCGGCTCGTGACCGGTGGGACCGACAACCACATGATGCTGATCGATCTCACCGCGGGCGGCCCGGGCCGCGGCGTCTTCCTGCAGGAGGCCCTGGACCGCGTCGGGATCACGGTGAACAAGAACACGATCCCCGGCGAGCCATCGTCGGCGTTCTATCCGTCGGGCGTCAGGCTGGGGACTCCCGCGGCGACGACTCGGGGCATGCGGGAGCCCGAGATGGATCGGATCGCGGCGTGGATCGCCGCGGTGGTGGACGAGCTTCGCGAGTTTCAGCTTCCCGAAGGACGGGAGGAACGGACCGCCCGCCTCGAAGCGTTCCGTCGCGCGATCGAGAAGAACGCTCGGTTGGCCGCCATGCGGGAGGACGTCCGGAGCTTCTGCCTGAAGTTCCCGGTTCCTGGCACGGCCTGAAGAGGTTGGCCTCAGCGACAGCCCGACCAACCATCCGAGGAAGCGCGGCTCCGCCAAGCCGAACGGTGTGTCTCGCCGTCGCCCGCCCTCGGGTGCGGGCGGAACGGCCTGTAACCCTGTGCGGTTGAACGGGAAATCGACACTCCCGGCGGATGGCCGGCGTTCCGTGCCGGGCCCGATCCTCCGGGCCTCCTCGTGCCGGGCGGGTCGTCTCGATCGGCGGTACCGCTCGGCAAAAGGCTGAACGCGACGAGAAGGGGCTTGACAGGTTTTTGCCGGACGTGATATGCGGTAACGCACCTGGCTCACGGATCGGGACCCCACCCCACCATCGGTGTCATGACAGCTGGTCGCGCGGCGCGCGTGACCGGCCAAGGAGGCGGGGAGAGCTAACGAGATCGATCCCCTCCCGTGGCCTGAGGCACCTGGCTCCCAGCGCTGCCCGAGGCCAGTCTCCCGGTTCGCATGGTTTGAAGAAGGAGGCCAAGACAAGGGCGAGGACGTGTCGCCTGGCGCTTCAACGGCTCCAGTGACAAGGAGGTCAGCATGTCGAAGAGCTATCCGGTGTTAAATTGGCCCGCCGTTCCGACGCCGACCCCGGAGGACGTCTACAAAGGGGAGAGCGACAAGGCGAAGGAGTACGCCTTGTGGCTCGAGGACAATCTCCGCCAGAGCAAGAACTTCGAGAAGCCCGAGGCGCTCGACACCATCCGGGTGCTGGACTGCACCAGCCAGATGATCATCGGCCACTGGTGCTCGTCGCTCTTCGCCGAGCTGGGGGCCGAAGTCATCATGGTCGAGCCGCCCGGCGGGGATCCCCTCCGCAAGCTGACCCCCTTCGGCCGGAAAGAGTACATGTTCAAGGATTCCGTCAGCGGTGAGGAGGTCGGGGCCCGGTTCCTGGCCGAGGCCCGCAGCAAAGAGTCCGTCACCCTGGACCTGACCAAGCCCGAGGGGCGTGAGATCCTGAAGAAGCTCGCCACCCACGCCGATGTCATCATCGAGAACGCGCCCCCCGGCCAGTGGGACGAGTGGGGGATCGGCTATCGGCAGCTCTCCCAGATCAATCCCCGTCTGGTCTACTGCTGGGTCGGTCAGCTCGGCCAGTGGGGGCCCCTGAAGGACAAGCCGGGCAACCTCGATCCCACCGCGCAGGCCGCCTGCGGCTTCGTCCACGGGACCGGCGCGCCGGTGGCCTTCGGCGGCACCCCCACCCGGTCCGGCTGGTGGATGTGCGATCAGGTCGGGGGCACCGGCGCGGCCATCGGGATCATGACGGCCCTCAACTACCGGGACAAGGTCTCGGGGCGGGGTCAGTTCGTCGAGGCCACCGGCGCCGCCGGGGTCATCCGGATCCTGGACTACAACTGGGGCTGGTATGGGATCGACGGCAGCATCCGGCCCCGCTACGGCAACTGGGACCTGGCCATCTGCATCTACGCCGTGAATCCCTGCAAGGACGGCCAGATCATGGTGGGGGGCGGCCACGACCGGCTCTGGTACCGGATCTGGCGGACGGCCGGGAAGGATCGCCCGGAGGTCGAGGAGCACATCGTCGAAGACCCCAAGATGAAGGAAGTGACCAACCGGCTGCCCCATTACGCGCAGGTGGAGACCTACACGTCGCTCTGCGAGTGGATGAAGGACAACACCCGCTCGGAGGCGGAGACCAAGCTCCAGGCCGAAGAGGTGGCCTCGGGCGGCGTGTCCTTCCTCGATGAGGTCTCCGAGTTTCCGCACTACAAGTACCGGGGGCACCTGGAGGTCATCGATGACGTCTTTTACGGCAGGGTCCTGATCGGGGCCTCGGCCTTCCTCGGCCAGCGGACTCCGGGCCGGGTGAAGTGGATCGGCCGGCCGACGGCGTATGACAACGAGGGTGTGTATCGCCGGCTCCTGGGCTTCACCAAGGCGGACATGGACGGGCTCAAGCAGAAAGGGGTGATCTGATGGCTGAGACCCTGAGCTTCGAAGAGTTCTGTCGCGACGTCTTCGATCCGAAGAAGCTCTTCTCGAAGCCGGAGCCGTTGAAGGGGACGCGCTTCCTCAGCTGTACCCAATACATCCTCGGGCCCTCCTGTGCGAACTATCTGGCCGAGCTGGGGGCCGAGGTGATCAAGATCGAGCTGCCCCGCCGGGGCGAGCCGATGCGCCACACCACCCCCTTCAACGAGCCCAAGCTCTATCCGCTGTCCAAGCAGATGCCGGAGATGGGGACCGGGCTCGGCTTCTACGGGGCCAACCACAACGAGTACTTCCTCTCGGTCGATTTCCACAAGCCGGAAGGCCAGGCCATCGTCAAGATGCTGGCGTCCAAGTGCGACGGCGTCGTGGAGAACTACCGGGCCGGGACCTTCGACCGGTGGGGGATCGGCTACCGGCAGCTCAGCGAGATCAATCCCCGGCTCATCTACCAGTGGCTGGGGGGCTTCGGGGGCTGGGGGCCCGGGCGGAAGCGCGCGAGCTACGACATCCTGGGTCAGGCCCAGGGCGGCTGCTTCTCGGTCACCGGCTGGCCGCTCGACAAGGGCGGCCTCCCGGCCAAGCAGACCATCTGGATCATGGACTACTGGGGCGGCATGATGGGGGCCTTCCAGGTCCTGGCCTGCATGTACTGGCGGGACAACGTCTCGGGCCTGGGGAACTTCATGGAATACTCCCAGGTGCAAGGCGCCCAGCGGCACCTCTCCGACTGCATCGCCCTCTTCGGCCGGTACGGCCTGGTGGCGCAGCGCTGGGGGAACTGGGACACGCTGCTTTGCGTCCACGGGATCGTCAAGTGCGGTAAGTCGTCGTATCCCGACTCCAAGAACCCGCAGGAGATGGAGGAGGGGTACATCCTGGTCAGCGCGTATACGGACGCCGACTTCGCCAAGCTGATGCGGCTCATCAAGCGGGACGACCTAGCGACGAAGTACAAGACCCACGACGAGCGGGTGAAGGCCGAGAGCCAGTACGAGATCTACCCCGCGATCGAGGCGTGGGCCAAGGACAAGACCAAGGAGCAGGCCCGTGATATCCTGACCAAAGAAGGGATCAACAACCAGCCGGTCTGGAACTCGAAGGAGGTGTCGAACCAGGAGCACTTCCACCTCCGCGGGGAGCTGGAATGGCTGGACGATCCCACGTTCGGCGAGGTCCAGAGCCAGGGCCCTGCCTTCCACCTCTCGGAGTCCCCGCCCCGCCACAAGTGGGCGCTCAAGCCGGTGGGGGCGGACAACGAGTACATCCTCGGCAAGCTCTGCGGCTTCTCCAAGACGAAGATCGCGGAGCTCGAGGCGGACGCGATCATTTGACGCCCGGCCCTGACGGGAAAGGAGGAGATGCATGGCGGAGGTCAGCTACGCCCACTGTTCGCTGCTCTTGGAGTGTCCCAAGTGTCATGTGGTCAACTACATGGACCCGTTCAGCTTCTGGAACTTCTCGGGGAAGATCAAGTGCGCCGGCTGTGACGGGATCTATGCCGTTGCCTTCACGAACGGCCAGCGGGTGAAGGGGCCGGAGCCGGCCGAGGGGCCGCACGACCGGTTGCCGGGCTACGCTCAGACCAAGGACTTCAAGACCGACTACAAGACGACGGACAAGGTGAGCCCGCCGGCCTACGCCCGGGCCCCGGACCAGAAGCACGGACCGACCTACAAGAACGTCCGGGGCAAGCTGGTGTCGGCCGGCAAGCTGACGGCTAGCGACCTGGTGGGGAGCCGGCCGCGCTTCATCATCGAGGGCAAACCGTATCAGCCGGCGAAGTAGGCGACGACCGGGACGCTCCGGACCTGGCCGAGTGAAGGGGCGTTCCGCGTCTAAGCGAACGAGGGGGCATTCCGGATCTAGCCGCCCCGGCGGACCGGCGGAGAGGAAGCCTGCCCGGCCCAGCCGAGGCGGCGGACCGGCGGAGAGGAAGCCTGCCCGGCCCAGCCGAGGCGGCGGACCGGCGGAGAGGAAGCCTACCCGGCCCAGCCGAGGCGGCGGACCGGCGGAGGCGAAGCGTGCCCGGCCCGGCCGTGTCGCTGGGGGCGCGGAAAAGAAGCGTTCCGCGTCTGGCGGCGGCGAAGCCGTGGAGAGGAGACAATCCAAGATGGCAGAACGGAGCTGGCCAGCCGACACCTACCCCTTCGAGTGTCCGCACTACACGCGGGCGCTCGACCCCCACATCGCGCAGGCGTACTGGGGATACGATGCGGTGACCGAGTGGCCATACACGCGGATCATCCCCAAGGGGAACGAGCCGAAGCAGTGTGACTACTGCGGAGGGGCGAGCCCGATTCGGAAGGGCTTCCCCTTCTCGTAGCCGTTCCAATCGTTCGAGGGATAGTCATCCCACCTCACGACCGCCGAGGCGGTCGTGAGGGTTTTCGGAGGTATCTCGATGAAGGTCGAGTTTTACTACAGCAGCAAACAGGAGCCGGGGCCCCAGTTCCGCTGCGACAACAAGAAGGCGCTCGATCTCCTGAAGCAGCTGGAGCAGAAGGGGGTCAACGTCAAGGTCCAGGACACCGCCGAGGAGGCGGCCGCCTTCAAGACCTACAATGCCGCGGTGACGGGTCCCCCCTCGGCGAAGCGCGCGGTCTTCGGGGCCAAGGGCGCGCTGGAGGAGGACTTCGGGAAATCGGTGCCCGCCCTCCTCGTCTTCGACAAGGACGGGGACCGGTACCCGTCCGAGGTTTTCCCCAGGACGGATCGGGAGCTGGATCGGATGGTTGGTGTCGAGGAGGCCGTGCAGAATCTTCTGAGCAAAGCCTGAACCGATTCCCCGAGCGGAGATGAAGGGGCCCGTCGAGTCGGCGGGCCCCTTCTCCTTTGTTGGATGATGCAGGAGGAGGTCATGGTGTGCAGGCGGTGCGGGAGCGGCGCGGTGGTGCAGTTTCACCGCGTGGATAGCTTCGAGCGAATCTCGCTGGCGGATGATCCCGCCGACGCCAATTGTGGCCACTACTACATCGACATGGTCCATGTGATGCGATGTTCGGCCTGTGGCCATCGACAGGAGGCGGTGGTCAAGCGGTCCCCGTTTCTGACCTTGAAGGAGAGCCAGAGGGAGCTGGAGAGTCACATCCTCGGCAAGGGCTAGGTCATTTCGGGGG
This sequence comes from Candidatus Methylomirabilota bacterium, assembly GCA_036005065.1. NCBI lineage: Bacteria > Methylomirabilota (SeqCode) > Candidatus Methylomirabilota bacterium. Next base: position 18,126 of record DASYQW010000162.1, read on the forward strand.
GGTCTCGGAAGACCCCCCGATGCCCCCCCGTCGTGGCGGCGGCGAAGCCGCCGCTCGGACCGGACCACCGCCAGCGCGGCGGCTCGGCTGCACGGTACGCGCGATCACGCCGACAGCCTCGTAGCCAAGGTATCGGAGCGGTCCGGTGCCCGTCCGAAGCGCCGTCGCGCGGGACAGGTCGCCAAGGGCCGAAGGTCGTCTCGACGCGACGGCCCGCGCGTCGCTGGCGCCGGGCCACTCCTTGCCTCGCCAGACGGCCTTCTCTATAATACCGCCGACGTTCCGCACGAGACTGGGGACTGGCCATGATGCGCGAAGTACAGACCGCCCTGAAAGAGCTCCGGACCGCGAACCCCCTTCTCGACAGACCCAGGCCGCCGGCGCTCGAGCGGCGCCACCGGCTGCAGAAGGTACTCGTCGCGAACCGGGGCGAGATCGCCAAGCAGTTCTTCTTCGTCCTGAAGGAGGAAGGGATCTCCTCGGTGGCGGTCGTAACGGATCCCGACCGCAGGCAGTCCTGGTACGAGTTCGCCGACGAGGTCGTGTATATCGGCGATGCCCGGAACTACACGAGCATCCCCGTCGTCCTGGCCGCGGTTCTTCTGTCGAAGGCGAACGCCGTCTATCCCGGCTACGGATTCATCTCCGAGAGCCACCAGTTCGTCGAGGCGATCTCCGAGTTGTCCCGAGCCCAGGGGCGGGACATCGTGTTTCTCGGGCCGCGGGCGGAGGTGATGCGCCGGGTGGGAAACAAGCTCGACGCCCGCGCTCTGGCCAAGGCGAACGGCGTCCCTGTGCTCGAAGGGACGGAGTTGATCCGCGATCTGGACCATGCGAAGGCCGAGGCCGCGCGGATCGGATATCCCGTCATGGTCAAGCTGAACGCCGGCGGCGGCGGAAAAGGGATGGTCGCCGTTTACGACGAGGCCGAGCTCGCGAATGCCTACGAATCAGCCGGCCGGATCGGGCAATCGATCTACGGCGACGGCTCCCTCTACCTGGAGACATACATCCGGCGCCCCGTGCACATCGAGGTGCAGATCTTCAACGAGGCGGCGGTGGGCATCCGGAAGTGCGCCGTTCAGCGGCGGAACCAGAAGATCATCGAGGAAACGGGCGATTTCTTTCTCGACACCCGAACGATGCTGAAGCTGTTGGCAACCGCCGAAAACATGGCGGCGATCTCGGGCTACGCGGACGGAGGCGGAGTCGGCACCGTGGAGTTCCTGTTCGACGCCGCCACCCGGGATTTCGGCTTCCTCGAGATCAACACCCGCCTCCAGGTCGAATACCCCGTGACCGACCAGAGCCTGGGCATCGACCTGGCGAAATGGCAGATCCTCTACTTCGACGGCCGGGAAAGCGAGATACCGTACTATCAGGTCCGCTTCGCGGAAAAGGACCACGCGATCGAATGCCGTATCTACGCGGAAGACCCCTGGAACAACTACGCCCCGAGCCCGGGCGTCATTCAGGACCTCGATCTACCCACCTTCAACGGAATCCGCTGCGACGTCGGCTTCAAGAAGGGAGACACCGTACTGCCCGATTACGATCCCATGATCGGGAAGCTCATCGCGCGCGGCACGAACCGAAAAGAGTGCCTCCTGCGGTTGGAGCGAGCCCTGAGCGAGCTGTACATCCGCGGGATCACCACGAACGTCGATCAGCTTCTCAAGATCGTCCGGCATCCCGAGTTCAAGAGCGGCACCTACACGAACCGGCTCCTGGAGGACTCGGAGGAGCTTCAGTCCCCGGAAACGGACGCCGAGCGACCCGTCGATGCGGCGGTCTTCTGCGGTCTGGCCGAGCTGGCGCACACCATTCACCAGGCGCTGGAGGACTGTCTGTCCTCGAAGGACCTCGAAGATATCCTGCTGGAAGGGAGTCTGTCCCTGTCGCCCTCTTTCTACGCCGAGGTCCACGGGAAGCGAATCCGCGTGGACGTCGTGCAGCTCGGGGTCGAGACGTTCGGCGCCTTCGTGAACAACGTCTACTTCGGCGAAATGCAGATCTCGCGGCGAGTCGAGGGGTACGACGATTTCTTGATCCTCTTTCACGGGCGATCCTACCCCGTCCGGATCGACCGCCGGCCATCCTTTCACATGCTGCGGGTGATGGAGGAAGATGGCCGGATCCACTATTACCGGATCAAGCTGGAGGCGGCGGGGACCAGGCGGAAGGCCGATTCTCCGGGGACGGTCCGGTCGCCCTTCCAGGGCTCTTTCGTCGAGTTCGCCGCCGACAAAAGCGGCCAACGGATCCGAATCGGCAGCCGGATCGAGCGAGGAGAGCCGTTGATCGTGATCGCGGCGATGAAGATGGAGACCGTCCTCTCGTCGCCCGTATCGGGGGTCGTGAGCTATCTGGTGGAGGACGGCGATCTCTCCCGGCTGGTCCGAGGCACGACCTCCCAGGGGCTGATCCTCGGAAAGGCCCTGACCGAAGGCGAGATCCTGATCATCGTCGACGAGGAATCGGCGAGGCCGGCGAAGGACCCCGAGCCGGACGCCGTCGAGATCCGCGGGGAGCCCCACGAGATTCTGGGGCGCCTGCGAGATCCGGAGCTGCCGGATGGGGGCCTCGGCGAAGCCGCTCGGGTGAATCCCTCCGGCGCCGTGCCTTCGATCCTGTCCCTGGTCCGGTCCTTCTACCTGGGATACCTCCAGGACGACGAGATCCCGGCACGACTGGGACGGTTCCTCGAGGACCTGAAGGGGTCCGGGATCCCGATCGACACCTGCGAAGAGATCATCACCGACATTCTCGATGTCTATGCCTCCCTCAAGCAGATCTATTCTCCCACGCTGGGAGGCAGCCAGACCTGGTTCGGGGAGATGAATCGCCTGGTGCTGGAATGGGAGAACGAAACCTATACGCCTCCCGACTTCTTCCGTTCCGTCCTCGGCTTCCTCTTGCGGAGATACGGGATCTCGTGGTCCGGAGGCAAGCGAAGCGCCGAGATGAAGCTCGCCCTCTTTCACATCCTTCGGGCCTATTGCGCCATCCGCGACGGGAGAAGCTTGATCGCCGCGCTCCTCGAGCTTCTTCGGGAACGCTCCTTTACCGCGCCGGGTGTGCTGGCTTCCGTGAGCAACCTTGTCCGCCAGGAACAGTCGGAACGGGACGATTCTCTCGTGGTGCTCGGTCGGGCGTTCCTTTTGGGCGCAGCGGCTCGGGACCCTGGCCGCGTCGTTCTCGAAGAGAGCGGGGCGGCCCGACCCCACCCGAGCGAGCTGGAGGACGTCGCGCAGAACCCCTTCCTTACCCTCCCGGGCGACGACGGAAGCTTCCGCGAACGGGCGATGGCCGCTCTGCGGAGCCCCGAAGCGGATCCCGTTCCGGCGGCTCTTCCCTCCTGGGTGCGGCAGGAGCTCGACGCGCGAATGCGACTGTGGTCCGGTCGATTTCGAATCGAGCGCCTGCCGTCTTCGAGTCCCACCGTCGTCGTGTATCGACTGACGCCGCTCGAGCGGGGAGTTCCCGCTTATGCGAGCATCGCCTGGCTCGAGGACGGGGCGCCGTTGCCCGTCTCCGATTCCCGGGGACGCATCGTCTCCGCCCCGAACCTGGAGAAGGCGGCCGCCCAGGCGGGTCGTTTCCTGGCGGCCTACGACAGGCTGGCCAGAGGCGAAAAGAACCTCGTGGAGATTCTCGCCTGCGGACGGCCGGTCGAGATGGATCTCGCGGGAAGCGATCCCTCCGTCTTCCAGTACGAGAACCTCGGCCAGATCATGGGGAGGGCCGTCCGCCTCGTGCGCCACGCGAGGCCGGAGTGGGTCCTTCTGCAGGTCGACGCGAGGCGGCCGGGCCGCCCGAAGGCGGAACGGAAGGTCCTGAACGTCGATCTCGAGCACGGCCGGCCGCGCCTGGACCTTCTGCACGAAACCGACCGCCTGAATCCCCTCTGGAACGGCGTCCTCGACGAGAAGAACCAGCGGCTGTTCGATCGGCGCAAGTGGCCCGCTGAGGTCTGGGCGCAGGAGTGCTTCGACCCGGGCACGGTGCGGGAGGTCCTGATCGAGTCCATCGACGGGATCGGCGAATCGGCGAATCGAAACGCGGGGAGGAACCCCGTGGCGGCGAAGATCTATGAGGGCCTGATGGCGGGCCGGCCGGCCGTATTCTTCGTCAAGGATTCGCGCATCAGCGGCGGCGCCACCGGGGACCTCGAAGGGCGGAAATACGCGGCGGCCTGTTACTATGCCTATCTCAAGGACACGCCCCTCTACGTCTGGAACGACGGCGCGGGCGCGAACGTCCGGCAGGGCATGGTTTCGCTCAACCGCGCGGCCGAGGGCTTCATGCTGAACAGCCTCATCGCCCACGGCGTGAGCTACGACCGGTTCCTGTCAACCGCTCGAAGCTCCGACGACCCCGTGCTTCGCGACCTCTTCCACGAGCTCGACCGCGCCTTCGGGCTCGCGAAATCGGCGAACGCGAAACGAGGGCCGCGCTCCTTCTTCCTGGTAGCGGTGGGCGTCGGCTCCTCGAGCGGGCTGGACGTGTACGGATCCTCCCAGGCCGCCATCCAGATCATCCTCGACTCCGAGCAGTCCTACCGCGTTCTGACGGGGTCGAACGTGATCCGGTCCGTGACCGGCGAGCAGCTGACCAACTACGAAATCGGGGGCGCCCGGGTCATGGGCCAGTGGACCGGCACGGTGGATCTGGTCGCTCGCGACCGGATCGACCTGCTCGGCCGGATCCGGCGCATCCACGAGCTGTTCGCGGACGGTGCGAGCCGAGCCGGAATCGCCCGGGCGCCCGGCGGATCCTCCCCAGATCCGGATAGCACCACCGACGCCGTGCTGAACGAGCGCCGGATCAGCGCCAACGTCGACAGCGGGACCTTCATGCCCTTCAAAGGGGAGTACGTGGAGGCTGGAGCCCTGGTCGGCGGCTTCGCGAAACTCGGGCGGAAACACGTCCTCCTGATGGGCCCGCGGACAGACTCGGGCATTCGCTCCTTCGCAAGCGTCGTGCGGGCCAAAGAGCTTCTGCAAATCGCGAACAAGACCCGGTCGCCGAAGATCCTGGTCTTCGGCCGAAGATGGTACCGAAGCATCGAGGGCGAGGACGAGATGGCGATCCAGGCGCGGATGGATTTCGTCCGTCTCCTCTTCGGTCCGGGGCCGCCCCGCGTCCACATCGTCACCCATCCGGAGGGCCTCCGGCTCGTCACCCTCAACAGCCAGGCGGACGCGGTCATCTACGTGAAGCGGACCGACGATTCGGAGAAGGATCGGCGGCTCGCCCTGAGGACTGCGCCCTTCCAGGCCGACAGCCTGGAGGACGCCTTCGATCTGGCGAACCGTGTCCTCGGCCTTCTCGGCGCCAAGGGCGGGTCTCTCGCATTCGATCCGCCCACGGGGGCTCCAGACATCCCGGCCGAGACGTGGCGACCCTACGACATGGTGACGGCCGTCATCGAGGCCGTGTTCGACGCTGGCACGTTCCTCGAGTTCTACGGTGAAGGACGGCGGGCTGGAGCGTCGACGCTCATCACCGGGCTGGCCACGCTGAACGGGAAGGTCGTCGGCGTGATCGCGGACCAGCCGCTCGGCGGCGGTGCTCCGGACGCGCCCGGAACCGAAAAGTTCCGCGTGTTCATGGAGTTCCTCGACCGGAACGGGATCCCGCTGGTCATGCTCTCGAATGCCCCCGGTTTCGTTCCCGGCACGAAGCAGGAGCGCCTTCGCATCCAGCAGATCGGCGGCGAATCTCTGGATGTCAACGTCCTCAGCCGCGTCCCCGTCGTCTCCGTTGTCCTGAACCAGAACTTCGGCGGCCGGCAGATCCACGCGTTCAGCCGGTTCCTGAGGCCCGGCATCACCTACATCGCGCTCGACCGGGCCATCCTCGCCGTCATGGGGGGATCGGCGGCCTTCGACCTCTTCCACGGGGCCCGGTACGCCGAGCTCGTGTCGCAAGGCAGAAAAGAGGAGGCCGACCGGCTCCGGAACGAGTACCTCGAGGAATTCAACCGCAGGAGCCGGGCCGATCGCGACGCGATGGAAACCGGCGCCCTCGACTGGACCGTGCCCGACCTCGCGGATCTGCGGTCACACGTCGTTCGCGCGCTGGAGGTCGCCGAGGCGAAAGCCCGGGCCGCCTTCTAACTAAATCGGGGGAGGTCGGAACACCGCCCCGATGTCGTCGCGGCGGCCAAGCCGCCGCTCGGACTCTGTCGCCATCAGGGCAGGCATCCCGCCGTACACTCGTTAGTCCGAGGGGCTCCTGGTACTATCGCGCTGCCGGTCCAGCTTCTCTCGAATCCTGCCGAAGGCCTCGAGATCCCGCCGGAGGTCGGGATGGCCGATCCGCTTGTCGATGGCGACGACCTCCTCCATGAGGCGGAGGGCCTCCCGATACTCCCCCCGCGCTTCGTGGATCAGGGCCATATTATGGGCGGGGATGGTGGCCCGGAGCAGGTCGCCCGACGCCTCGATCAGGCGCCGGGCCGTGGCGTACCGTTGATAAGCCCCCTCGAGGTCTCCCAGTCGCCGCTGGACCAGGCCGAGGCTGTTGAGCGTCACGGCCACGCCCGTGGGGTCTTCTGCCCTCTCGTAGAGCGCCAGGGCCTGCTCGAGAGCCCCGAGGGCCTCTGACCAATTCTCGCGGCGGAGATGTAGACCGCCGATGTTCGCCAGGGTGACGGCCCGACCGAGCGTATCCCCGAGCCTTTCCTGCATCTGGAGACTTTTCGTGAAGGCCTCCAGAGCTCCCGAGACATCGCCCATCCGCGCCTTCACCGTCCCGATGTTGTTCCAGGTCAGCGTGAGGCCCCGCTCGTCTCGGAGCTCCGTCTTCAGCGCGAGGCTTTCCTCGTAGGTTTCGAGGGCCTTGCGAAAGGCGCCTTTCCCCTGGAAGGCCTCGGCGATCGCGCCCAGTGTGATGGCGGTCCCCACCCGGTCACCCGCCTGCCCGTGCAGAGCCAATGCCCGATGATACAGCTCCAAGGCCCGGTCCCAGCCTCCCTGCAGATAATAGAGAAAGCCCAGCCGGTGGAGCGCCGGCGCCATCCCCGGCTCATCGGCGATGGTCCCGGCGACTCGGTAGGCCTGCTCCAGGGCGCTTCGCGCCAGTGCCTCGTCGGGCCCTTCCCTCAGAATCGTGGCCAACTGGGCGAGGGTTTCGACGAGGCCGACCCGGTTCCCATCGGCCTCCTGGGCCCGGGCCTGGGCCTCCAGGGCCTCCACCGCCTCCCGGGGAGCCTGCGGCGCCGGCATCAGCCCTCCTCGGGCGCCGGGGCAAGCCGAAGGCCGGTCCCGATGACCTCCCGGATTGCCAGAAAGCGGCCGGGCCTTTCCGCGTCCGGCACCATCTCCTCCAGCTCCAACATCATTCGAGTGACGTGCCGGTTCAGGCTCTGGAGATCGTCGGCATTCCGGAGCTCCATCATGCAGCGGTCGAGGGCGCGCTGATAGATCGGCTGGTGCGTCAGGCCGACCTGATAGGCTGGGTCGAAGAGGAGTTCGTACCGCTCCGTGAGCAGGAGGCGAGACAGGTGTCGGGCGGCTTGAAGCGAATCCATCGCCTCGTTGTCCGCCTCCAGGACGATGAACTTGTCCTTGAAGGGGAGGAGCTTCCACACCTGCGGGTTGATCGGTTCCCTTACCCACAGGCGTCCTGAGCGGTATCGAAGCGCGAAATCGCAGATCGTGCGGTCTCCAAGCCGCATCGACAGCCGGGGCAAGAGGGCGGTGAGTGCTTCCACGGGAATTTCGCCGAGGCTCTTGTACCTCGACCGGATGGGCGCGAGCTCTCGTCGTTGCTCCTCGAGCCCCATGAGCTCGAGAAGGACGCGGAGAGAGCTCTGGAGCTGCGAGAGATTCATCCCCCCGACCGCGTCCCTGATCTGTGGATTCAGCACCTCGGGCAGTTCGGTCGGCGGCGTGCGCGGCCACGGCGCCATTCGCTCCCCGAAGAGATGGTCGAAGGGCGGAGTGAGGCCGACCCCCCGGCCAATCGCCTCCCGGAGGGTGGTCAACACGGGATCCACGGCCGAGGCGTCGCGGAAATCGCGACCGCTCAAGGCGGCGAGAGCCTGCTCCTTCAGTTCCTCGATTGCCGTGTCGCCGAGGCGTTGCAAGCTGTCGAGGACGTCGAGGTAGGCATTGAACTCGACCGCCGCCTCTCCGAGGCCGGGATCGTGGAAGAGGTTGAAATGGAGGCAGACGAAGAGCCTGGCCAGCTCCCGTCGAACCTGGTAAGGCTGCAAGGCTCTCGCATCCTGCTGCAAGAGTCCCCACTTCTCGGCGGCCGACATCGACTGAAGCTCTTCATTGGTCAAGTCCTGCAGGCTCGTTCCGGGCGTGAACCGCTTCGCCTCCAAGGCCTGCAGGGCATGCGCGGTGTACCGCGAGACGAAGCCCTGCGCGACGTGCCGCATCTGATGCAGCTCGAGGTGTTCGCTGAAGTCGCCGAGCATCTCCTGCGCCGCCGTCGGGGAGAGGCAGTCCCGAAGCACTCGGACGGTCCACCGGAGCTCGGCTTCCTCCATGAAGGGAATCCGCTCCAGCAGCTCTTCGGCCCGCCGCTCGATGTACCGGCGCTGCGGGGCGATCCGTGACGGCTCTTCCATCTCACGCGCCTCGTTGGTCGTCTGTCGAGATTCGACGGTCAGATGGAGTCGGGACAGAAGATGGCCCAGGGGAAGTTGTAGTAGTCCTCGCCCATCCACTCGTCGATATGGGCCCCGTGCTCCCCGCGATAGGCGAAGTCGGCGTCGAACTCGTACGCGACGATCATCCGCTCTTCGAAATCGAAGTAGCGGATGGCGAAGCGCTCGCAGCCGTCGACATAGTGGGCGTCGATGGGACGGATGTCGGCGTGATCCATCCCCACCGCCCTCAGCAACTGGTAGAGGTCGTACCGCGTCCCCTGAATGGTCAGCTCGGTGAGGCCGCGCCCGATCTCCCCGAACCGCTCTTCCATGCGTTTCCGTTCCTGCCCTGGAACCATTCTGGCTGTCCTCCGGGTTTCTTGCGGCGCGACGCTTCTCGGGCTGTCGCCCCGCGTCGCGCGGGTCAGTCGTCGAAATGGCGATCGCGGCCGATCGCCTCCAAGATGCGCTCGGCGCTGATCTCGTCCATGGGATAGAACTCGCCCCCCATGGCCGCGGCCAGTTCTTCGGCGGGCGCCAAGACATGCGGGTCTGACGTCCGCCGGCCCTGGCCGGCCGTGCCGAGGACGATGCTGCGGATCTTTCCGGCCCGGATGATCTCCCCGAGCCGAGCGGCTTCCTGGCCGGGCGCCGTGTCGCCCATCGACACATTGGCCCGGCCGTCACTGATGAGGATGAGCACGGGGTTGAGCTTCCGTTCCTTGCGACGCTCCTGCTGGATCAGCTCGTAGCCGGTGAAGAGCCCCCTGGAAAGGGGCGTCGTGCCTCCGGTGGCCAGGGATTGGAAGGCCCTCTTGGCCAGCTCCACACTCGACGTCGGGCGCAGGATGACGGCGGCCGACTGCTCGCGAAAGGTGACCAGGCCCACCCGATCCCGGCGCTGGTAGGCATCTACCAGCAGGGACAGGATCGCCCCTCGAGTGGCGAGGAGCCGCCGCTGCGTGCCCATGGAGCCGCTGCAGTCCACCACGAAGAGGAGCAGATGGCCGACCTTGCGCTCTCGGACCTTGGCGTGGAGGTCCGAGGGCTCGACCTGGACAGCCATATCCCGCGGCTCTCGGCGTTGCCGGTGCAGGGCGGCCGTACGGATCGTCGCATCGAGGGCAACGTCCCGGCTGAGGGGGCCGGCATGGAAGGCGCGGATGTAGCGGCCGCGGGCGAGCTCGGTCCGGGCGGTGCCCCGCTTGCCCGGCGTGTCCCGGCGTTGCCGCTCCTTCCGGGAGGTGAGCAGATGGGGGTTATGGCCCTCCATGATCCGCTGGAGTAGGACCTCGTCGAATTCGATCCTTTGCATCTCCCGATCGTAGGGTCGGTAGGGGCAATCATCCTGATCGCAGTGACACAGGCGGGCCGCTGCGCCGACGCTCCCCGCCCCGCCGGAGCCTCCACCCCCGCCTGGTCCCTCCCGGGGTCGGCGATCCGTGCTGTCGTGCGCCGTCCGGGACGCGCGGCTGACACCCGGGGAGTCTCTCGGATCGATGGCGGCCGAGACCGACGAGGCAGGCTCCGCGTCAAAGATGCCTCCTTTCCAGGAATGCGCCGGTCAGACGATCCAGTGTCTTGGCATCCAGGGCGCTTTCCTGGAACGGCAGACGCTTGACGCGGTGGCGGAGGCTCAGCTCGACGATGTCCCGAAGATCCTGCGGGGCCGGCTCCTGCTGCCCCCGAAAAGCGGTCGCGGCCAGGCTCGCCTTCAGCATGGTGATCTCGGCCCGATGGCCGTCCACCTTCATCTCTTCGGCCACCTCGGCGACGAGTTCGATCAGCTCGTCGGCCGGGGTCAGAGCGGGGAGAAGCTCCCGAGCCCTGGCGATCTCGGCTTGGAGTATCTCTTGCGAGGCCTGCCACTGCAGCCGGAACGCGTCCGCGTCGGTCTGGAAGGCCAGCGCGCGACGGGCGATCTCCTTGCGGTGCTCCCGGGACCGCTCGGTCTGGATCTCCACACAGAGGCCGAACCGGTCCAGGAGCTGTGGTCTCAGTTCCCCCTCCTCGGGATTCATGGTCCCCACCAGAATGAACCGGCACGGGTGGGCATAGCTCACGCCTTCCCGTTCCACCAGGTTGATCCCGGTGACGGCGACGTCGAGCAGGAGATCGACGATGTGGTCATCCAGGAGGTTCACCTCGTCGACGTACAGAATGGCCCGATGGGCCCGGGCCAGGATGCCGGGCTGGAAGGCCTTCTGCCCCCTCTTCAGTGCCGCCTCGATGTCGATGGATCCCACGACTCGGTCTTCCGAGGCATTCAGGGGGAGATCCACCACCGGAGTGGAGGTCTCGCTGAGCGATAGTGCTTCTCCCCTTTCCACCTTGGCCTGACACTCCGGGCAGAGGCCCTCTTTCTGGTCGGGGTGACAGGCGAACGCGCACCCGTGCACGACGAGGCGTGGCGGGAGGAGCTCGGCGATGCCCCGGACGGCGGTGGACTTGGCAGTGCCCTTTTGCCCGCGGATCAGAACCCCTCCGAGGCCAGGATCGATGGCATTGAAGACGAGCGCCTTCTTCATCGTGTCCTGGCCGAGGATCGCCGAGAACGGAAAGAGGGGTCGCTTCACGGGGATCTCCTTTTTTTCCCGCGTCTGCTCCCGGTATCTGTGCCTCCGCGTGGAGGTTCTACCCCCAGGCGGGCGTTGGCCGGCTCTCGATGACCAGCCTCGGAGTGCGAGAGACGGCCGGCACGCGATCTGCCATCCGTGTGCGGGGCCCGTCGTCTCACCGGATTCATCCGGGGAGTGCCTGGATTCTATCGGTTGCGGGGGATCGAGGTCAACGGCGCGCTAGGTCATTTCGGGGGGGTCTCGGAAGACCCCCCCGATGCCCCCCCGTCGTGGCGGCGGCGAGCCGCCGCTCGGAGCACTCCTCGATGCACCACACGCTCGGTGGCCGGTGCCGGGATACTCACGCTCGAAGCGGAACACCAACCCGCGGCGGCGGGGCGATTCGTAGCGCCCGGTTACTCCGACACCGTCCTGGAAGCTGAACGGCGTTCGCCGGCTCCGCGAATCCACTGCAAGGAAGCGGGATTGCGGCGGCCCGGGGCCAGGCCGTCGGCGGGGGCTTGACAAGACCGGGGACGCGTGGTATCAACGCGCCACTACTTTTCGGGTCGGGCCTTGCTGAGGATCACCCCAATTCATTCGACGGCCTCAGCGTCAGAGGAGCGAGCGGCCGGGTCACGGGCGCGGTGTCGGGCAGGCTCCCGCCCGAGTCGATCCCGCCGGCGACCCTCCTCCCCGGCTACCTCCTCGAACGTCGTTCGATTGCGCCGTCTGGCTTCCGTCCAGGCAGCCCTCGGTGCGGATACAGCGAATCACCGGTACGCCCGTCGGAACCGTGAGAGGAGGTGAGGGGAGGAAAGAGAGATCATCTCTCGGGGTATGGCCCGCTCGCGGGGCAGGGACTGAGGACTGCTACTCGGACGAGGTTGTTCCACGAGTTGTCCCGAAGGTGTCGTAGTCGACGAAGACATCCCGCGGTCAACGGTCGGGTCCGCGGGGGGCCCGGCACCTTCGGAGAATGGTGCGGCGACCGGAGAGGAGGAGGAGATGGCCGCAGAGGAACACATCAATCGATGGTGGAGGGTCGTGGGCGGACTCTTGATGAACCTCGCCCTCGGCTCGCTCTACGCGTGGAGCGTGTTCGTCGCGCCGCTCGAGAAGGAGTTCGGGTGGAAGCGCGCGGACACCTCCACGATCTTCACGATCGCGGTCGTCGTCTTCGCGATCTCGTTCGTCCTGGCCGGGCGGCTCCAGGACAAGAAGGGGCCGTTCTGGGTCTCGGTGACCGGCGGCGTGCTGGTCAGTGTCGGGTTCTTCCTCAGCGCCTGGACCACGACGCTCGGCTGGATCTTCTTCGTGTTCGGCGCGCTGGGCGGAATCGGGAACGGCTTCGGCTACGCGACGCCGATCCCGGTCATGGCCAAGTGGTTCCCGGATCGGCGGGGTCTGGCGGTCGGTCTCGCGGTCGCGGGCTACGGCGGCGGATCCGCTATCTTCGGCCCGCTGGCCCTGAACTGGCTCATCCCGAGCTACGGGTGGCGGGCAACCTTCCAGATCCTGGGGGTCATCTTCTTCATCATGACGATGGTCGGGGCGTTCCTCCTGAAGAACCCGCCGGCGGGCTACCGGCCGCCCGGCTGGGCCCCGGCGCCCGCGGCCAAGGCCGCCGCGACGACGCACGAGTTCACCCCCAGCGAGGCCCTGCGCACGCCGACCTTCTACTTCATGTGGATCGCCTACTGCCTCGGCACCGTGGCGGGCTTCATGGCGATCAGCCAGCTCGTCCCGTTCTTCCGCGGCGTGGGATTGGGTGCGATTGCGGGCACGGCCATCGTCGTCGGCGCCGTCGGCAACGCCGCGGGGCGGATCCTGTCGGGCTGGATGTCCGACGCGATGGGCCGCCTGAACGTGTTGCGGCTGATGATCGCGGTCTCGGCGGTGGCCATGCCGCTGGTGTACCTCGCGGGCGGCAATGCCGCGCTTCTCTTCATCCTGGTGTTCGTCATCTACTGGTGCTACGGCACCCAGCTCTCGGTGAACGCCTCGACGACCTCGGACTTCTGGGGGACCAAGAACGCCGGCCTCAACTACGGCCTGCTGTTCACGGCGTGGGGCGTGGCCGGGATCATCGGCCCGCGGATCGCCGGCGTGCTCTTCGACAAGTACCAGAACTACCAGGTCGCCTTCTACTGGGCGGCGGCTCTGGCGGTGGTCGCGCTGATTTTCGAGTTTCTGGCGCGGCGTCCCGCGGTGCCCGAGGGGGCGCCGGTGAAGGCGGTGGCGTAGCCCTCCGGTCAGGCGACCGACGACCACGGGCGCAAGCTGCCCTCCGGTCCCGCCGTCGAGCTGCTTGGCGGGCGGAGGGCAGCGGCGTCCACCGGCTCTCGATCCTCGGACACTCCAGCCTCGGTCCGTTTTCGGAGAGGCGCAACCGAACCTGCTGAAGGAGTAGGGGGAGACGATGGGTAAGATCCCTGCCGAGTACCTGCCGCCGCGGGAGCTCTGGCCGCAGCGCATCTATACGCTTCCGGAGTTCAAGGAGATCCCTCAGCGGTTGAACAGCACCGAGGAGCTGCTGGACAAGACCGTCGCCGCCGGCAAAGGGGACCGGGTGGCGCTCTGTTTCGAGGACAGGCGGATGCCTTACAAGGCCCTCCTGGCCCAGGTCAACAAGCTGGGGAGCGCCCTGAAGCGGCTCGGCATCGAAGAGGCGGATCGGGTCGCGCTCCGCCTGCCGAACATCCCGCCGGCCATCGTGGCCAACTTTGCCGTGATCAAGATCGGTGGCGTGATCTTGCCGACCTCCGCCCTCTTCTCCCGTGCCGAGATCGCCCACGTTTTCAACAATGCCGAGGTCAAGGCGGTCATCGTGGCCGCGGCCCTGCTGGACGAGCTCGAGAAGGCGAGAGCCGAGCTGAAAACGGTCAAGCACGTCATCGTCGTGGGGGGAGAGCCGGAGGAGATCAAGAAGAAGGGCTACGTGCCCTATCAGGAGCTGCTCGACTCCGGCGAGCCGACGTGCGACCCGGTGCGCCGGGATCGGATGGACGTGTCGGTCCTCCTCTACACCTCCGGGACCACCGGCCTGCCGAAGGGAACGGCCCACTTCATGGAGGAGGCCCTCATCGTTCCGGATGGCTTCGGGAAGTCCTGTTGGCGCCTCGCCGACAGCGACGTCCTGCTCAGCGCCGCCCCCCTGGCGCTGGCGGCCGGGTACTCGGCCGCGGCCACCATCCCCTACCGATTCGGCACCGCGCTCTCTCTCCTGCCCCGCTTCACGCCGGAGGGGATGCTCGAGACCATTCAAAACCACAAGGTCACCGTCCTGTCGGCCCTTCCGACCGCCTATCGGAAGCTGCTGCAGGTGCCCGACGCCGAGAAGCGGTACGATCTCAGCTCCCTGAAGATCTGCACCGGTGGCGGAGAATCCTTGACGGCCCAGACGTATCTCGACTGGAAGGCCAAGTTTGGCCAGGAGATCTACGAGGGGCTCGGAACGACCGAGATGATGTTCGTTTTCATCAGCTCGGCCGTGACGCGGAAGGTCAAGCCGGGATCGATCGGGCCGGTGGGTCCCGGGTACGAGCTCCGGGTCGTCAACGAAGAGGGAAAGGATTGCAAGCCCGGCGAGACCGGCCAGCTGTGGGCGAGAGGCCCCACGGGGACCATTTACTGGCGCGATCCGGAAAAGCAACGGAGTTCCGTGAGGGACGGCTGGTGTCGCGCGGGTGACATGGTCAGCATGGACGAGGACGGGTACATCTGGTTCCTCGCCCGAGAGGACGATCTGATCAAGAGCTCCGGGTACCGGATCGGTCCCGAGGAGATCGAGGACGTGCTGGTGACCCATCCCGCCGTGGCCGATGCAGGCGTTGTCGGCGTCCCCGATCCGGTCATGGGGCAGAGGACGAAAGCCTTCGTCGCGCTCAAGCCCGGCCAACAGCCGTCCGAAGGCCTCAAGACCGAGCTGGTGGAATTCTGCAAGGGGAAGATTGCCGTGTACAAGCTCCCCCGGGAGGTCGAGTTCACCGACCAGATGCCACGCGCCCCGGGGCCGGGCGGCCCGGGAACGGGCAAGCTTCTCCGACGCATCCTCCGGCAGCGGGAGCCGGACAAGCCCAAAGCGCCGTAGAGCTTCGGGGGGCATCGGGGAGGTTTTCCGAGACCCCCCGAAGTCCTAGTCGATCGGAGGGGGCCTCAACGGCCCCCTCCGAAACCTCCCCCAGGAAAAGTTGCGCGGGCGAAGCCCGCGCTCGGAGCGCTGCTCGACGCATGGCCTGCTCGGGGCGAGCTGCCGGGATACTCCGACACACTCCTAGGCGCGATGCACGTCCGCCGGGTCGCTGATCTTCGGGCTTCTGACGGCTACTCGATCCCCGCCTATCTCCTCGAGCCTGATGCGGTGGCCCGCGGCGCGGCCGTCATCTGTCACGGCTACGGGAGCGCGAAGGCGGAGATGTTCGCGCTCGCCCTGGCCGTGGCCGAAGGCGCTCATTGCCGCGCGCTGTGCATCGACCTCCGGGGCCACGGGGAGAACCGCGCCCCGATCGGCGCCGGGGTCCTGACCGACGTGCAGGCCGCGCTCGGCTACCTCTCGGCCGACGGTCCGGTCGTGGCCATCGGCCACAGCCTGGGTGGCCGGCTGGCCCTGATGACCGATGCCGACCTGGCGGTGGCCGTGTCGCCGGCGGCCGTGCAGGAGGTTTCCCCGCAGGGCCGCTGGATGTTCGAGAATTTCCCCAGCCCGCTCGTGCGAGAGCCCTACTCGGGTTACGTCGTCGAGCTACTCGAGCGCCTGGGCGACGTTCCGTCGCGCGCCGGGCCGTGCCTGCTGGTTCACGCCGCGCGCGATATCCCCAACATCATCGCCGGCACGCGGGAGCTCGCGGAGCGGCTGCCGGGGGCCACGGTGCATGAGGTCCGGGGTCATCTCCGGCCGGACGTCTCCTCCGAGAACGGGCTCGTCCGATACCTGCCCCGGTGGTACAACCACCTCGAGTTGAAGGTGAACCCGGAAGTCTTGTCGGTGGTGTCCGAGTGGGTGGGGGCGCGGCTGGGGGGACGTGACGCCGGCCGTCAGCCCGGCCGCTGATCGATCGGCACGTACGTCGCCTGGACCGGGCCCGAGTACTCCGCGCGAGGCCGGATGAGCCGGTTGTGGGCGTGCTGCTCCAAGACGTGGGCGGACCAGCCGGCGATTCGGCTCATGGCGAAGACCGGGGTGAACTGGTCCGTGAGGATCCCCATGGCGGCATAAGCGGCGCCTGAGTAGAGGTCCACGTTGGGGTAGATGCGCTTTTGCTCGGTGACGACCCGGGCCACCGTGTCGAGGATCTCGACGTACCGACTCTTTCCCGCTTGCTGGCCCAGCTCCATAGCGAGCCGGCGGAGGTGCTTGGCTCGTGGGTCCTCTACGCGGTACACGCGGTGCCCGAAGCCCATGATGCGGACCTTGTCGGCCAGAGCCTTCTTGATCCACCCCTCGGCCCGGCCCGGCTCCGTGATCGACTCGACCATGCGCATCACGCCTTCGTTGGCCCCACCATGGAGCGGGCCCTTCAGGGCCCCGATGGCGGACGTCACGGCGGAGTAGAGATCAGACAGAGTCGCGGCGGTAACCCGGGCGGCGAAGGTGGAGGCGTTCAGCTCGTGGTCGGCGTGCAGGATCAGGGCGACGTCGAGCGTCCTGGCGGCAAGCTCGGATGGCTTCTTGCCCGATATCATGTAGAGGAAGTTGGCGGCCAGGCTGAGGCGCGGGTTCGGCGCGACTGGAGTCTTCCCGTGCCGGATTCGCTCCCAGGCCGCCACCAGTGTAGGCATCTGAGCCGTGAGCTGGATGGCCCTGCGCAGGGTGGCTTCGCGGGAGTCGTCGGCGGGATCGGGATCATAGGTCGCGAGGGCGGAGACGCCGGTCCGCAGGACATCCATGGGGACCGCCTTCTTCGGCAGTGCCTTCAGGAGCCCCGTCAGCCGGGGAGGAAGCTTCCGAGCCCCCGCCAACGCCCTGAGGTGGCGGTCCAACTCCTTTCGGGAGGGGAACGTCCCGTGCCAGAGAAGGTAGGCGACCTCCTCGAAGGTGGAGTGAGCGACGAGGTCGTCTATGTCGAAGCCGCGGTAGAGGAGCCGCCCTCGTTGTCCGTCGATGAAACAGATCTCGGAGGTCGAGACGACCACGTCTTCGAGGCCGGCCTTCACTGCCGTGTTCATGTGGCCCTCCGTGGCGCCTCTTTCTATCACACTCCGGTAGCCCCTTCAAGGGCGTCTGGCACGCGGGGCCTGGTCGCGCGTGTCGGCTCGCGTGGTAGACTCTCCACCGATGGGGGAGAGGGAAATGGGGCGAAAGCCGCTTCGCGTATTTGCGTGGGGTGAATCGGATCCGCCCTAGCCCGCCCGCGCCCGACCCGGTGATCATCGGGGTGGACCTCGGAGGAACGAACGTCCGGGCCGCCGCCGTGGCCGAGGACGGGCGGCTCCTGAGCCCGCCGGTCGAGAACCCGTCAGAGGCGGCGGCCGGCTTCGAGCGGACGCTCGAGGCGATCGTCGGGACCATCCGGGAGGCGATCCGTCGCGCCGGAGCCCCTTCGACCGGGACCGCCGTCGGGATGGCCGTCCCCGGGCACGTGGACGGCCCCACCGGCACCGTGCGCTGGGCCCCCAACTTCGGGGAGACGCGTGGGGGCCTCTTCGAGGCCTGGCGCGACGTCCCGCTCGGCCCGTCGGTCCAACGCGCCCTGGCTTGTCCCGTCTACATGGGCAACGACGCCAACCTGGCCGCGCTCGGGGAATACCGGTTCGGGATCGGCCGGGGCCTGGCCCAGGGCTTCGTCCTGTTGACTCTGGGAACCGGGATCGGCGCCGGCGTGGTGCTCACTCGGGCGCAGGTCCAGGGACCGGCCGACTGGGAGGGGGGCGTGCTGCTGGTCGGGGCCGAGGGGGGTGGCGCCGAGCTGGGCCACACGGTGGTGCTGGCGGGCGGCCCTCGCTGCGGCTGCGGCGCCAGTGGCTGCCTGGAGGCGCTGGCCAATCGGGACGCCATCATCGCGCGCGCGCGCGAGAAGCTGCGCCGGGCGGGGCAGAGCCGGCTGGCCGAGCTGTGCGAGGGCGACCTCGGGCGCCTCTCGCCGCGGCTCGTCGCCGAGGCCGCGGCGGAAGGTGACCCGGTGGCGCTCGAGGTCTGGGACGAGACCGGCTGGTATGTCGGGCTGGGCGTGGCGAACTTCATCAACACGTTCAACCCGGAAGCCGTCGCGGTCGGCGGTCAGATCGCCAAGGCCGGGGAACCCCTCTTCCAGGCCATCCGGCGCGCCGCTCGCGACCACGCCATCCCGACCCTGTTCGCGGCCTGTCGGATCGTGCCGGCCGAGCGGATCGAGGACGCCGGCATCATCGGGGCCGCGGCGCTCGCCTCGGCGCTGCGGCCGCGCGCCCGCACGTGAGCGCGGCGCTGTCGGCCGTTCACGCCCCCGGAATCGACCCGGGCAGGCCCGGCGCCAGGCGGTCGAGGACGGGACGCAGGAGCTCTGGCCGGTCCGTGATGATGCCGGCGACTCCCCATTCGGCGACCTCGCGGGCGCGGGCCGGGTCGTTCACCACCCAGAGATAGCAGTCCAGGCCGGCCTCCCGGGCGGCGCCCACGTCGGGGGCCGTCGTCAGCTCGGCCGGGAGGCACAGGGCGTTCAGGACTCCTGCGGGCGCCAGTGCCGACGGCGCCAGGAGCCGGCCGACCACCAGCGCGCCGAGTCGGATGTCTGCATCGAGGTCGCGGCACTTCCGGAGCGCGTGGTGGTCGAACGAGGCGACGAGCGTCCGGTCGGTCACGCCATAGATCTGAAGCACCGTGAGGAGCCGCTCCTCGATCGCCGGGTAGAAATGGGAGCCTCCCTTCAGCTCGATCCCGAATGCCGACCGGTCCCGGAAGCGCTCGAGGACCTCAGGGAGCGTCTGGATCCGCTGGCCGCGGAACTGCCGGCCGAACCAGCGGCCGGCATCCAGGCGCTTGAGCTCGCGCGCGGTGTGCTCTCGCACCACACCGCGCCCGTTCGTCGTCCGCTCGAGGCGCCCATCGTGGATGACGACGAGCTGGTCGTCCGCCGTCAGGTGGACGTCCAGCTCCAGCGCGTCGGCCCCGGCCTCGATGGCGGCCTCGTAGGCCGCGATGGTGTGCTCCGGCGCGACGGCGCAGGCGCCGCGGTGCGCGATCAGGAGGGGCCGCCGGCCACTCGTCGTTGTCATGTCGGGCCCGCTCGTGGCAAGATGGCGGCGTGCGCCGCGCTCCGCTCTGGTTCCTCGAGATCCTCCGCCCGTTCGTCTGGCTCGCCACCCGGGCACTCTTCCGGATCCGGTTCGAGGGCGTCGAGCACGTCCCGGCGGCCGGCCCCGTCCTCCTCACCCCCAACCACGTCTCGTACATGGACCCGCTGCTGATCACGATTCCTGTCCATCGGCCCCTTCACTACATGACGCTCGAGCCGTTCTTCCGGGTGCCCGGGCTCGGCGCCATGATCCGCTGGTGCCGCGCGTTCCCGGTGCGCGAGGACCTGGACCGTCAGGCGGTGCGGACCGCGATCCGTACGCTCCGCGCGGGCGAGCCACTCGTGATCTTCCCAGAGGGCGGCCGGTCGCGCGACGGGCGGCCCCTGCCGTTCCGCCCCGGCGCCTTCCGGATCGCGCTCCAGACCGAGACCCCGGTCATCCCGGTGACCATCGCCGGGGCCTTCGAGGCGTGGCCCGCCCACCGGCGCCTTCCGCGCCCCGGCCGCGTCACCGTCACCTACCACGCGCCGCTCACGCGGAAGGACCTGCCGCCGACCGCCGACCGGAAGTCGCAGCCGGAAGTCATGGCCGAGCTCGTCCGGGACCGGATCGCCGAGCGGCTCTCGATCCGCTGAGTCCTTCGGGGGGGTCTCGGCAGACCCCCCAGAGGCCCCCCCTCTCGGGTTGGGTGGGTGGGCCCGGCGGCGGAGCCGCCGCTCGGAGCGCCGCTCGACGCATCGCTCGCTCGGGCAGGCTGCGGGGTTACGTCGACACCCCCGCTAAGCCGGCTCGCCGCCGACCACGAGGCGGTAGCCCAGGTCGATCTCGTCGAGTCGGCGCAGGCGGCCGAAGCGCGCGTCCCACCGGCCCGACTGGAGATCGGCGGCCAGCCGCCCGAGTCCTCCGGCGACGGAGGC